>JBGTHI010000584.1:0-12844 GCA_041746295.1 Myxococcaceae bacterium | reverse complement strand
CGAATCAGCACAGGACGGCTCATAGACAGTGCTCCAAGATTGCCCGCCGCATCGCTACGCCGTTGGCCACCTGCTCCAGGATCAGGCTGCGCGCTCCGTCGGCCACCTCCGGCGTCAGCTGCACCCCGCGGTTGACCGGACCGGGGTCCAGGATCAGCGCCTCGGGTTTCATCCGCTCCACCCGCGCCGCGTTCAACCCGAACAGCCGGGCGTACTCACCCAGCGACGGGAAGAAGGCGCCGCTTTGCCGCTCCAGTTGGACCCGGAGGGTCATCACCGCATCGGCAGACTCCAGCGCGA
This sequence comes from Myxococcaceae bacterium, assembly GCA_041746295.1. GTDB lineage: Bacteria > Myxococcota > Myxococcia > Myxococcales > Myxococcaceae > JBGTHI01. The sequence continues at coordinate 12,544 of JBGTHI010000584.1, read as the reverse complement.
CATCCAGGCTGGGCGCAACCTCGCAGCCCAGCGAGGTGATGCCGGCGGGGATCAAGGTGGGTGGCCCGCAGACGGTGACGTGCGCCCCCAGCGCGGTGAGGCAGTGAATGTTGGAATGGGCCACCCTGCTGTGCAGGATGTCCCCGACGATCAGCACCCGCTTCCTGGTCAGCGATCCCCAACGGCTCTCCAGGGTGAAAGAGTCCAGCAGCGCCTGTGAAGGGTGTTCGTGCGTGCCGTCCCCCGCGTTGATCACCGGGCAGCTCGTATGGCGAGACGCGAGGAGTGCCGCTCCCGAGGAGGTGTGCCGGATCACAATCCCCGCCAGACCCATCGCATTCAGGTTCTTGAGCGTGTCGATCAGCGTCTCGCCCTTGGAGACCGAGCCTCCGCGGGTGGTCCAGTTGATCACCTCGGCCCCCAGCCCTTTCGCGGCGATCTCGAAGGAGGACCGGGTCCGGGTGGAGTCCTCGAAGAAGACATTGGCGATCATCTTCCCCGCCAAGGCCGTGCTCACCTTGCCCGCGGCGATCGCCTCGCGGTGGGCCTTGGCTGAGCGGATCAGGCGGGAGATCACACCCACCCCCATCCCTTCTAACTGCAGCAGATGGTTCACCTTGGAGCTTGGGGAGCTGGGCCTGGCCATCACCGCACCGGAAGGAAGAGGCGGTCGGTGCGCAGCCCGGTGCCGCCGAAGAGGTCGCTCAGAAACCCGCCGTGCGACAGCGAGAGCCAGATCACCATCGCCTTACCCTTGATGTTGCCCGTGGGCACGTAGGCCACCCCGTGGTTGGGCGCACCCAGCCCGTACCGGCTATCCATGCTCTTGTCGCGGTTGTCGCCCAGCACGAAGACGTGCCCCTCCGGAACGCGGTAGGGCCCCTCGGTGATGTCGATCAGCGAGTAGTTGGTGTTGTGCAACTTCAGATGCGACTTGCCATCGAGCATCTCCTCGAACAGCGCCGCCTCCTGGGGATACCACTGGCTTCCGTCCTGCCCGGGGTCCAGATCGAAATACTGGTAGCTGCCGTCCAGAAGGCGCGAGGCCTGGGGAACGCCATTGATGTAAACCACCTCGTCTCGAAGCTCGATCTGGTCTCCCGGGATCCCGACCACCCGCTTGATATAGTCCTTGGAGGGCTCCACCGGGTTGTTGAAGACGATCACATCCCCGCGCTCTGGCGGCCGGACGATCACGAAGGGAACCTTGTTGGCCCAGGGAATCCGCACGCCATAGATGAACTTGTTCACGAAGATCTGATCTCCGATCTCCAACGTCGGAATCATCGATCCGGAAGGAATCTTGAACGGCTCCAGAATCACCGCCCGGATCAGCAAAGCGATCGCCAGCGCCTTGAAGAAGCCTCCCACGAAGTCGCCCGCCGAGGTGCGGCGCCAGGCGGCCACCCCCTTCTCCGCCGTCTCGCTCAAGCTCTCCAGCGCTCTCTCCAGCGCGGGAGCGTTGCCGGCCAGCTGCGCCACATCCACCGCTCGCGTGGCGTCGATCAACGACTCCCGCACCGCCGGGTCCAGCTTGCCTCCGGCGCGACGGAACAGCCGCCCCACTTCCGCCCGGAGCTCGCGCGCCTCATGCCGAAGCTTTCGGAGCCTGCGGTGACGGGGTGAGATCAACCGCCATCCCAGGAGCAGCACGAAGTAGCCGACCATCGCCAGTGCGAAGGACTTCAGCGCCGGCTGCGCCCACCGGTAGTTGGGGGTATGCAGCTCCACGGCGAGCAGCATCAGCAGGAAGGCGAGGCCGAAGAACGACGCCGGCGCCCAGAGGCTGGTCAGCAGCTCTTCCCAATACCGGCGCCCCGCCGTTCGCCTCTCAGCTTGGGTGCGGCGCGCCGCCACCTGTCCTTCCAGAGTCAGCCCCATTTACTCCTCGGTCTTGAGCACCGCCAAGAACGCCTCTTGCGGGATCTCTACTAATCCCACCTGCTTCATCCGCTTCTTGCCTTCCTTTTGCTTCTCCAGAAGTTTCCTCTTTCGGCTGATGTCACCGCCGTAGCACTTGGCCAGCACGTTCTTGCGGATCGCGGAGATGGTCTCGCGCGAGATCACCTTGGCCCCGATCGCCGCTTGGATCGCAACCTCGAACATCTGCCTCGGGATGACCTCCTTCAGCTTGGCGCAGACCTCCCGCCCTCGCTGGTAGGCCCGATCCCGGTGGACGATCACCGACAGCGCGTCGACCGACTCTCCGTTGATCAGGATGTCCAGCTTGACCAGATCCGCCTCCACATACCCCGCCAGCTCGTAGTCGAGAGAGGCGTAGCCGCGGGAGACCGACTTGAGCTTGTCGAAGAAGTCGAAGACCACCTCGGCCAGCGGCATGTCATAGGTGATCTGGACTCTTTGACCGGAGCTGCCCAGGTATTTCAGATCTTTCTGAACGCCGCGGCGGTCCTGGCAAAGCTTGATCACGGCGCCCAGGTACTCGTTGGGCACGTGGATGTGGCAGGTCAGCAGCGGCTCTTCCAGATGTTCGATGCTTTGGACCGCGGGGAGCTTGGCCGGGTTGTCGATCGACAGCCACTGATCTTTGACCGTATGGACCCGGTAGACCACCGATGGCGCTGTGGTGATCAATGTCAAATTATACTCGCGCTCCAGCCGCTCTTGGACGATCTCCATGTGAAGCAGCCCCAGGTAGCCGCAGCGGAAGCCGAAGCCGAGGGCGCCGGAGACCTCCGGCTCGTAGGTGAAGGCCGAGTCGTTGAGCCGGAGCTTGACCAGCGCATCGCGCAGGTTTTCGTAGTCGGCCGCATCCACCGGGAAGATCCCCGAGAAGACCATCGGCTTGACTTCCTTGAAGCCGGGGAACGGCGCGTCGGTCGGAGCGACCGCGTCGGTGACGGTGTCGCCCACCTTGGCATCCGCCAAATCCTTCACGTTGGCGACCAGCACGCCCACCTCGCCGGCGATCAGCTTCTGCACCGGACGGGAGAAGGGCATGAAGACCCCCAGCTCCTGGACCTCGAATTTCTTCTTGTTGCTCCAGAGCATGATCGGCTGCTTGACGGAGAGCGTCCCCTCCAGCACCCGCACCAGCGTCACCACGCCCCGGTAGTTGTCGTACCAGCTGTCGAAGATCAGCGCCTTCAAGGGCGCGGAAGGGTCGCCCTTGGGCGGCGGAACCTTCGCCACCACCGCCTCGAGGATCTCCTGGATCCCGATCCCCTCCTTGGCCGAAGCGGGGACGGCGCCGGAGCCGTCCAGACCGATCACGTCCTCGATCTCCGACCGAGTCCGCTCCACGTCGGCCGAGGGGAGATCGACCTTGTTGATCACCGGGATGATCTCGAGGTTGTGGTCCAGCGCCATGTAGACGTTGGCCAGGGTCTGCGCTTCCACACCCTGCGTGGCGTCGACCACCAATAGCGCCCCCTCACAGGCGGCGAGGGAGCGGGAGACCTCGTAGGCGAAGTCGACATGCCCCGGGGTATCGATCAGGTTGAGGACGTACTTCTGGCCGTCTTTAGCGGTGTAGTCCATCCGGACGCTCTGCGCCTTGATGGTGATCCCGCGCTCGCGCTCGATCTCCATGTTGTCCAGGAACTGGGCCTGGGACTCTCGTTTGCTGAGCGTGCCGGTCTTCTCCAGCAAGCGATCTGCGAGGGTCGACTTGCCGTGATCGATGTGGGCGATGATCGAGAAGTTACGGATGTGAGCGTTGTCGGCGGGCATACGTTCCGGAAGAAGACCAGCCCGCGGGATCCAGATCCTGAAACGCCGGATCCGAGAGCCGTGCTTCTCTAGCAAGGCGAGGCGGGGAAATCTATTGGGTTCGAGGGTGCGCGATGGCTTTAGCGCGGTGCTGCTCTCCTGCGCGGCTGGAAAGGCTTTTTAGGGAAGGCGGGAGGGGTTGGGTGCCAGAGAGCACGCGCCTGCGGCAGGCTCGTGCGGCCCTGGTTTGCCACTTGGCGGATGTGACGGCGAGGGAAGTCGGAGCCTTCTGATCGCCTGCCTCGGCAGAGCAGCCTGGACAGCGGTCAAAGATCTCTTTGGGGCTACCGATGTAGCTACTACGTTCTGCTCGACGTGATGGCGCGGCGTAAGTTCCAGGGATAACGAGGGAAGTGCTAGCTCTTTCTACAACTCCAGAACGTAGTAGCTATTTCGATCCCCTGGAAAAACGTTCCGGGCTCGCTAAGGCTTGCGTTCGCGGAAATAGGCGATCGTCTGCTTGAGCCCCTCCGCCAGGTCGACCGTCGGCTTCCAGCCCAGCACCTTCTCGGCGAGCGCCGGCGTGATGCACGAACGCTTCTGCTCGCCAGGCTTACCCGGAGCGTGGGTCGCCGGCGTGGAGACCCCCGCCGCTGCCGACAGATGCGCGTAAAGTTGGTTGATGTCGGTCTCGGCCCCGGTCCCGATGTTGACCGCACCGACGAAGTCCTTCTCGAACGCCAGGTAGTTCGCCCGGGCCACGTCCGGGCCAAAGACGAAGTCGCGGGTCTGCTTGCCGTCGCCAAAGATGGTGCACGGCTTCCCCGCCACCAGCCGCTGGCTGAAGACGGCGACCACCCCCGCCTCCCCGTGCGGATTCTGGCGCGGGCCGTAGACGTTGGCGTAGCGAAGCGCCACGTAGGGAAGCTTGTACTGCGCGAAGTAGTAGCCCAGGTAGAGCTCGCCGGCAGCCTTGGAGACGCCATAGGGCGAGATCGGCCGGGTGGCGTGGCTCTCCGGTGCGGGGAAGAGATCCTGCTCGCCGTAGATCGCCCCTCCGGTAGAGCTGAAGATCACCTTCTTCACCTTGGCCTTCTGCGCCGCCTCCAGGAGGTTTAGCATGCCCAGGATGTTGGCCTCGGCGTCGAAGCGCGGATCCTCGACCGACTTCCGGACGTCCATCTGGGCTGCCAGGTGACAGATCGCGTCGGGCTTCACGTCCGCGATCAGCTGCGCCGCGTCGGCGCTCCGGATGTCCGCGACCACCAACGTGATCTTAGGATCCAGGTTCTCCTTCTTGCCGCTGGAGAGGTTGTCCAGGGCATAGACTTCATGGCCGTTCTGGATGAAAGCGTCGCAGACGTGCGAACCAATGAATCCGGCCCCGCCGGTCACTACGATCTTCAAGGTGTGCTCCTCGTTTCAAATCACCGACCGAAAATAGCTGAGGGTCTTCGCAAGCCCCTCCTCGAGCGAAACCAAGGGTTCCCAACCCAACAACTTCCGAGCGCGGCCGATGTCCGGCCGCCGCTGCTTGGGATCGTCCTGGGGGTACGGCTTGAACACAATCGACGAGCGCCTGCCGGCCGCCCCCATCACCGCCTCCGCGAGCTCCAAGATGGTCATCTCGCGCGGGTTTCCGATGTTGACCGGCCCGTCGATCCCCGCCTGCTCGGAAAGCGACAGCCGGACAATGCCGTCGATCAGATCGCTCGAGAAACAGAACGATCGGGTCTGCTTTCCATCGCCGAAGATGGTGAACGGAAGACCTCTGAGCGCCTGACCTACCAGTGCCGGCACCACCCGGCCATCGTCGAGCCGCATCCGCGGCCCATAGGTGTTGAAGATCCGGACGATCCGGGTCTTCACCCCGCGCGAGCGGGCGTACGCGCTCACCAGCGCCTCGCCGTACCGCTTGGCCTCGTCGTAGACCGAGCGAGGGCCTACCGGGTTCACATTCCCCCGGTAGTCCTCTCGCTGCGGGTGGACCAACGGGTCGCCGTAGACCTCGGACGTGGAGGCCTGGAGAAACACCGCCCCTTTCGCCTCGGCCAACCTGAGCCCGTTCTCGGTGCCTGACGATCCGACGCGGAGGATCTCCAGCGGAAGCTTGGCGAAGTCGAGGGGAGATGCGGGCGAGGCCAGATTGAACACCCGGTCCGCCGGCCCATCGACCGCCAGCCCCTCGACGATGTCCGCTCGCTGGAAGGAAAAATGCTCCCGGCGGCGCAGATCAACCAGGTTACGCTCGCTCCCAGTGATGAAGTTGTCGACCGCGACGACCTCGGCTCCGTCGTCGAGCAGCCGCTCGCAGAGCGCCGCGCCCAGAAAACCGGCACCTCCAAGCACCACCGCCCTCTGCCCCTGCATCGCGCTCTTCTTCATAATAGCCTGATAGCCAAGACGCTCTAGCCCAATCCGTCGAACGATGCCTGGCCCGGAAGCTGCGCCTTGTGCTTTTCCAGGATGAGGTCGATCCCTTGACGGATGTACTCGGCGATCGGGACCTTGGTTCTCTGGTTCAGCTCCTTCAGCAGCTCGTTCTGCTCGGGAGTGATGTAGATGGTGGTGCTGATCTTCTTTCGCGCCATAGCCTTGCGTGAAGCTATATCGACATACATGACACCGCGAAAGCTTGTCGGTGGCGGCTACGTCGCCTGGGCGCCGATCGCGCTTTGCGCCGTGATGATGCACAGCTGCACGCGAGCCGCTCCGCGCGGTCCAGAGCGACAGTCCCCGCCAGCGCAGCTCGGGCTTGGGCTTGGCTCCAGCACGGTCCTCAAGCATCCCCGGAACGAAGTGGTCACCGAGCTCGACCTCAACCAGGACCGCAAGAGCGACGTCTGGAGCTATCGGATCATCACCCGAGGCCCGGGAGGCACGCGGCGCGAGCTGCTGCTGCGCAAGGAGCTCGACATCAATGGCGACGGCCGCGTCGATGTGATCCGCTTCTACGACGCCGACGAGCGGCTCGTTCGCGAGGCGGTGGATCTGGACTTCGACGGGAGCGTCGACCAGCTCAACCACTACCACCAGGAATTGATCGTCTTGAAGGAGCGGGACACCGACGGCGACGGCCAGGCGGATGAGTGGCGCCATTTCGCGCAGGGCAAGCCGATCCGCCGCGAGCGCGACACCGACGGCGATGGCCTTCCAAACGCGGTGGAGCATGCGAACGGGGAAGCGCTCGATCTGCACAAGACGCCCGAAATCCCTGAGGCGTCACCCAATAGATAAACGAACTTCACAAATATGTAACAGAAGCAAACCTTCTTTACTGTTTACCGACCTAATAAAATCTGTAATTTGGGATGTCGGCTTGATCATTTTGACGCGGTGGTCCATCTCCCTTGCAGCCCCGTACCGAAAACCCACGGGCAGAAAGGAAGAAGTTGATGGCCACTCGCTCGACTCAGTTTTCCCCCTCCACCCCAGCCGGTCCCCTTAGTCGTCCGATCATGCAGGCCGCTCAGAGCCAGTCGCCCAAGGGCGGCGTGATCATCGATTTGGGTTCGGCGCAGCCGACGGGCGTTAAATGGTTGGGAGACGGCTTCGACGCCGGTTCCTCCCAGACGTCCGCCTATGAGCGCTGCCTTCGTGGAGAGACCGCTCGCTGGCCGACTGGCGCGTAGCAGCCTCACCGCCCGGTCCAGCCGCTGAGCCGACACCCAGGTGCGGGAGCACACCCACTGGCGCTTTACAGTTCCTAGGGCTTCGGCTGCGGGACGACTCGGAGGTACGGCTTGATCGTCTTCCAGCCCTGCGGGAACTGAGTCTTTGCATCGGCATCAGAGACGGCGGGGACGATAATCACGTCCTGACCGTGCTTCCAGTTGGCAGGCGTCGCCACCTTGTGCTTCGCGGTGAGCTGCAGCGAATCGATCACCCGGAGCAGCTCGTTGAAATCGCGTCCCGTGCTCGCGGGATAGGTCAGCGTCAGCTTGACCTTCTTGTCCGGCCCAATCACGAACACCGACCGCACCGTCAGCGAGTCGTTCGCCTGGGGGTGGATCATGTCGTAGAGGTTGGAAACCTTGCGGTCCGGGTCTGCGATCAGGGGGAAGTTCACCTGGCAGTCCTGGGTCTCCTCAATGTCCTTGGTCCACGCGGTGTGGTCCTTGAGCGGATCCACCGACAGACCGATCGCCTTGACGTTCCGCTTGTCGAACTCCGGCTTGAGCTTGGCCACGGTGCCAAGCTCGGTGGTGCAAACCGGGGTGAAGTCCTTGGGGTGAGAGAAGAGGATCCCCCAGCTATTGCCCAACCACTCGTGGAAAGTCACAGTCCCCTGCGTGGTCTCGGCGGTGAAGTCTGGCGCGGTATCGCCCAATCGAACTGCCATGTGATGCCTCCATGAAAAAGGGTGGAGCGCTCTCTCTATCAATCTGTTCAAGCGGATGCGAGTCCAATTTTACGGATGCACTTCATCGGAGTCCCTGCGGCGCGCGCCGGGAGGCGTCCCGGAGCCGTTTGACCAGCCACTCCGGCAGGAGCCGCTCCGCCACCGCCCGGCGGGCTTTTCGGAACTGGTCGTGCTTGTCGAGCCAGTCCCCCCGCCGATGTGGCGAGTTCACCCGGAAGGAGACCGTCTTCCGTTGAAGAGTCGTCCAGTCCGATTTGTAGGTCTCGGTGCCGTGCAGGAAGTCGTACTCGGTGAAGCCAGATTCGATCGCGTCTTTGAAGGTCTGGCCAATCAGCACCAGCCCCACGCTCTTGTTGCGCCACTCCGGGTCGTAGCCGGACTGGAAATAGGCGAACTTGTTCCGATGAACGATGCCGTAGACCGAGGCGAGCGGCTTGTCGCCCAACTTCAAGGTGTAGAGCCAAAGCCGCCCCTGTTGGGCCAGGAGATAGGTCGCATCCCGGTGGAAGGCCTCGGTCATCTGGCTGCGGATGCCCTGCGAGCCACCCTCCCCCGCCCAACGCAAAGAGTGAAGCCGGAGGAAATCGCCCATCGCGGGAGCGAGCGCTTCGGCGGTCTCGGTCCGCTCGATCTTGAAGCCCGGCTGCTTCTCCAGCCACTTGCGCCGTCTCAGATAGTTATCGCGCCGACCCGTGCGACGGAGGAAGGCGTCGAACGTCTCCCCGCTTTCGAACCGCTCGTACGGACAGACGTAGCGCTCGCGCAGCTGACTCCGCCCTCCCCTGCCTTCGAAGGCCTCCCCAAGCCATCGCGGTGTGGGAGAGGCCTCATCGAGGTCGGTGAGATCCAGCACGTCCCACTCAGTCTGTGCGGCTCTGAGAGCTGCCGCCAGCGCCCGGGTGACCGCCTCTTCCTTCCCACGGCGGGCGATCACGTCCAGGTAGTCGCTCCCGACATTGGTCTCGCCCAGGAACGCCAGCCGGCGCACCCGGACCCCCGGTGCCAGCCGGAGCTCGTCCAGCGCCAGCGGCAGGAGCCCCACCAACCCGCCAGCGCCATCGCGAATGCAGAGGATGCGCAGGGGGCGATCTGGGGCAATCCGCTGGTGCCAGGGGTAGAGCCACTCCCAGGCATTGAAGACGCCCGCGTCACTCGCTTCGAGCAGCGCGTTCCACTCCCCTCGCAGGGCGGCGAAGGCGAGCCGATCCACAACCCACTCGCCGGCCAGGCTGTCAGCTCTCGTTGGGGCTTCCACGATGTCGTCCCTTCGCCCGCCTGGGCGAGACCCCTCGAACCGCCTGCGCGACCTGTCCCATCACCTCGGTGGAGAGGTCCTGATGGCAGGGTATCTCCAGAATGGTCTCGCGCAATGTGGCTACCTCCGGAAAGTCCTGGACGGAGCAGGCCGGATGAAAGTAGCGCCAGAAGTCGATCGCCTCGATCCCCTTCTCCGAAAGCTTCGCCTTGACCTCCAGCTTGTTCTCTACCGGCATCGGGTAGAATAGCGGGCAAACCCCCGCAGGGAGCTCGGCGAATAGCGGTGGCGCGATGTCGTGCAGGGCGCTGAGCAAGGTGAAGTAGTTCCGCCGGCGGCGCTCCACCACCCCCGCGAGGTCCTGCGAGGTGGCGATGCGCCGGGTCAGGGCGCTGATCCCCAGCTCTACGTTCTGTCGCTCGAAATGCTGGGTCCCGGTGGCAACCCGCTCCACATTGCCGGCCTCCACCGCGCGCCTGCCCAGCCCACGAATCTGCTGACGAAGCCACCGTCCCGCCGCGCCACCGCGAAGCTCTACATTCTGAAGCACCGAAGATGCGAGATGGCTGACCGTCGACGTGAACGGAGGATCCTTCACCTCCGGCCAGCCACGGTCGGAGGCCCAGTTGAAGACTGCCGCGCCGCCATGGGGCACCGGCAACGTCTTGTAGAGGCAGTAGATCGCGATATGGCCGGTCGACCCGAGGGGAACGGTGCCGTCGGCGGAGAGCAGTGAGAGAGCGCAGTCTTCAATCAGGGGAATGCCGTGCTCGTCCGCGAGCGCCCGCATCGCCTTGGAAGGGCCGGGAAAGCCGGCATAGTGAATCAGGTACAGCGCTTTAGTCTTGTCGGTTAACCGCTTGCGAACGTCCTCCGGATCGACGTCCCACTTGGCGCCCACCCGATAGAAGCTGACCTTGGCCCCCGCATCGACCAGCGCCTCGATCTCCACACCGTGGTGGTAGGCGGGCACCAGAACCTCCTGCCCTTCCAGCCCCAAGCTCTTCACCGCGAACCAGATCGCGTTCCGCGCGAAATAGAAATAGCGCGCGCGGGTCGCGGCGAAGGGATAGAAACCGCTGTGGCGCGGCCAACGCAGCATGCTTTCCGGCCAAAGCGTCGGGAGGGCCGGGACAAAGAGGTTGCCGCTCACTTCGGTTTTCCGGCCTCGTCCGGCGATGCCGGACCAGGTGCCTTCGCTGCTGAATGGGACCGCCATCGTCTACTCCATCGTGTCTTCATCGCCTGGACGGACTGCGCAGCCACCTTGGCCGCCGGTACCCACTCGAACTTGGTGCTGCGGAGCGCCCTACCCATCGCATTGTTGCGGAAAAGGTACAGCCAGGAGTGTGGCCGAACGTGAGAGGTCCAGTCGCGCTTCCACACCATGTCGGGTCCCAGAAAGTCAAACTCCGAAAGGCCACGACCGGCGGAGTCGCGCAGAACCTCCTCCAGCAGCAGCTGGCCCGGACTGCACTCCCTCAGCGACTCGTCGTAGCCCGGCTTGAGCAGGAAGTAGCGCCCGCCCTGCGTCAGCCCATAGTGGAACGCCACCGGACAGCCATCCAGCCGCATGAAGAAGAGCGTCAACCACTGCTTCGCCTCGGCGACGCGCGCCAGCTCCCGATAGAAGCCGCGGGTGGCCGCATCCTGCGCCATCGCCGTCCCGCGCTCCCCCTTCCAGCCGCTCTGCTCCAGCCGGAAGCCCTCCTCCAGCCGAGCTTCCAGCTCCAGCCCTCCCGCGAACCGCTCCACGGTGACAGCCCCCCGCTCCTCCAGCTTCCGGCGACGACGGCGGATGTTGGCCTTGAACTTCGACTGCAGTTTCTGCTGAAGCTGTTCGAAACTGCTCGGGCTGCCGGGGAGCGGCACGTACGGAGACCGAAGCGACGCCCAGACGCCCGTGGGATGGCCGGCCTCCCGCGCCGCTGCCAATATGGAGAAGGCGGCCCCGCCCTCCGGGATGTCAATCAAGCGGAGCAGATCCCAGCTTCGGTCGCGCGACAGGTGCTTGAAAACAGCCCCTCCCGCCGCGGCCGGGTCGCGCGCGATCAGGTCCGAGCGACAGGAGTGGGCGTTGGCGGCCGAGGCGAGCTCACGGACCGGCAGGCCGTAGAATCGGGTTCGCCGCTCCACCAGAGGCAGGGCGGCCTCGAGCCTGCCCTGAGGGTTGCGGAGGAGGATGATTCGGAGCTCGGAACACGGGGCGAAGTTGTCGATCCAGGCGCGGATGAAGTCGTGCCGGTAGAACGGCTCGTCCCGGGTCTCCGTCACCATCGCGTCCCACTCAGCGCGCAGGGCAACAAAGGCCTCACGGCTGTGCAGCTCCTCGACCACGTTCTGCCCTTGCATGCTCACATCGGGCCTAGCGGGCGCCGCGCGCCTGAAGCACGTGCCGGACCGTATGGAAGATGATCGCCAGGTCCAGGAAGACCGAACCGTTCTTCACGTAGTACAGGTCGTACTCGAGCTTGTTTTTAGCGTCTTCCACCGATGCGCCGTACGGGTAGCGGATCTGCGCCCAGCCGGTGATGCCCGGCTTCACCGCTTCGCGCAGGCCGTAGAACGGGATCTGCGCCTTGAGCTGCTCGGTGAAGACCTGACGCTCGGGCCGAGGCCCCACGAAGCTCATGTCTCCCGCGAGGACATTGAACACCTGTGGAATCTCGTCGACCCGCGTCTTGCGAATGAATCGGCCCACCCCCGTAACGCGATCGTCGTTCTTCTTGGCCCACACCGCGCCGGTCTTCTCGGCATCGGTCCGCATGCTCCGGAACTTCCAGAGCCGGTAGTTGTGGCCGAACCGCCCCACCCGCTCCTGCCGGTAGAAGATCGGTCCCTTGGAGTCGAGCTTGATCACCAGCGCGACGATCAACATGACCGGTGCCGCGAAGAGGAGCAGCGTCAAGGCAAGCGTGACATCGACTGCTCGCTTGATCGCGCGGCGCAGAGCAGAGACCGTGAAATCGTCGGAGAAGACGAAGTCCGAGGCGCGGACATGAGAGACCGGGATTCGGCGCAGCGCGCGCTCGCTGAAGCCCGCGGCGTCGAACACGTTCAATCCCATGACTCGGCAACGCAGGAGCGCGTCGACCCAGATGGCGCCGCGGGGCTCGTCGATCGCCATCACCACCGCTCGGGCCCGAAGCCTGAGCGCCGCCTCGTCGATGGTCTCGCCGCCCGGCTCGCCGACCCCCTCGCGCCGGGGCTCGAGCATCGCGCAGAGTTGGTAGTGGTCTTCTCCGTGCTCGTCC
>JBGTHI010000583.1:0-2007 GCA_041746295.1 Myxococcaceae bacterium | reverse complement strand
CGAAGGCGGCCGCGCTGCTGGCCAAGCCTGCCGAAGCCGGGAAGTTCCCCCGGGAGATCACCTTGACTGGTAAAGCCTTTCCGAAGACCCCCTTCGCTACGCGGGAGGTCAGCTCCAGCACCCGGCTCCGCTCCTTCCCCTCTGCCACCTTTCCGTTGAGCTCCACTTCATCCGTGCGAACGTCAAACTGCACCGTGGTGCGGACTTCGAACGGGGCGATGGTGAGCGACAGGCTCGACTGATGGGGAAGGATCAGCTCCTCGTCGCGCTTACCCCAATACTTCACCAGGGCAAGATTAGGATGGGCGACGGCGGTGGCCTTCTGCGGAGCCTGCGGGGACGAGGTCATCGCCCGCCCTTACCAATCGGGACGCGCGCTGCCAATGCGGTTTATTCATCCCAGCAATCCAAGTTAAGCCGACGCTCGCGCGCAGCAGTCCGTCGATGCTAACCCCTTGCCACCATGTCAGTGAGACCCAGCGCCGCGCCCGCGCGACCCCCTCCAGCGAAATTGACCCTCCCGGACGGAGCACTTCCGCCCACCATTCGAGAGCTCGTTCTGAGCGCCGATTCCGGTCCCGTGCGGCGCGCACTGGGAGGCATGATGGTCCCGCGCGATCTCGAGGCCAGCGCTCGCCGCACCAGGCGCCTGGGCGGTGCGATCCTCCCCAGGATCCTCTTGAATCCGGGTGAGCGGGCCGACAGGTGGGCCGCCGCCTCACGGCCCGAGCTCTCCCAGCTCGAAAAGGATACCCTCACCGCGCTCAGTCGAGAGGACGCAGTGTTGGAGTCCCTCTCTTGGGCCTCCGCGCTCACCGCCCTTAGCGTGGGAGTGTTGAACTGGGTCTACGACGGCGGCGTCCACCTGGACACGCCCTCTGCGGTCCTCGGCGCCACCCTCGGTGGCGCCTTGTTAGTCATCTCGGGGTTCCGCAACCGCCGCGCCGAGCGACTGCTGGAAGTCGAGCACCAGATGCAGGACGGTGACACCTTCAGGGAAGGGTACACAAACTGGCTCGGCGTGGACCAGCGCGCGGTCGACAGGCACTACAGGAACCTTGGAGTACAGGTGGACATCTCTCCGGAGGTGGTGCGGCGACCGACTGGGCGAGGGCGTCGGCCTCGCCATCAGCGCATGCAATCCTGACCGCCTAGAGCCGCTCCCAGTCGACAGGATCAGCTTTCAGCCGCGGAGCGAGATCGCGGTGGAGCCAGGCGTGGTCGCTGGATCGGAATTCGATCCGCGGAAGCTCCGCCATCCGGCGCTCGATCGCCTCCGCGGTGGGCGTCTCTCCCTCGGCGCGCAGCTGCTTCACAATGCGAAAGATGTGCGCGCGCCGGCCCAGCGTCTCGAAGAGCCGGTTGGTTCCGGGGTCGTCCTCGGTCAGCTCCGGATGGAACTGGACGGTGATCGTCTTCCAGTCCTCGGTTCCGCTGTTGAGGTACTGCTGGGTCAGTGGATCCACTGTCACCGCGCTCACTTCGAGCCCCTGCGCCGCATGGTTCAGATCCACCGCCTGATGGTTCACCGCGTTGGTGACCAGCCGCTCCGTCTCGGCCGCCTCCGCCATGCGGCTGCCCGGCTTCAAGTAGACGCTGTGGACGAAGCGGCGGGCCGGATCGAGCGCTGCTTCGGGCGCGTCGTCACGAAGCACCATCACCCTATCGGGCGGGATGCCGCGCTTCACCTGGTCCTGAAACTCCGACAGCCCGTAGTCCCGCAGATCGGGAACCATCTTCGCGCCCAGCGCCACGTTCCAGATCTGATGGGTGCGGCAGATGCCGAAGAGGAACGCCTCCGAAGGCTGCAGCTTCTCGAAGAAACGGATCTCGAAATCGTCCAGCGAGGTTCGGCCGTTCTGCGAGCGGCCATGCGCTTCACCATAGGTTTCGGGATGGATGTCATAGCCGCCCTGGCCCACCACTCCGTCGAACAGGCGAGCCATCTGCGTCAGCACCCGGTCGCGCTGCGCGGGATCGCCGGCGAACAGCGCGTCGGCCAGCGGC
>JBGTHI010000582.1:0-2436 GCA_041746295.1 Myxococcaceae bacterium | reverse complement strand
TCCGGTGGTAGCCGGGGGTGGCGACCAGGGAGCCGTCCGGGGCAATCACGGGGCAGCGGATGATGCCGTTGAGGTGCGGGAAGACGTCGGCATCCCAATCGGGCAGGGAGAGGATGTCCTCGACGACGAACCACGGCGGCGGGGTGATCTTGTAGATCGGCTTATCCTTCCGGCCCTTGCCAACGACCACCTGCCAGTCGGCGACCCGTGAGAGGATCCCCCGCAAGGCTTCTTTGCTCAACACCTCCGTCCGGGGACCCTCCTCAGGCGTGCGGAGCCGGATGATCGCCTCGCCTTTGATGAAAAGCCTCTTGGGATAGGCCCACGATTTGTAAGCGGCCAGGGCTTCGTCGGTGATATCCGGCGGCGGCCGGTCTTCCCAGGCGATCTGTGCCCGCCTCGGCTTTCCGAGCGGGGACGGCTGCCCGTTCTTGAGGTCCGGGGGGCCCTGATCATTTCCGCCAGACTTCACACCGTCTCCCGGCACGCCCCCCTCGTTCCTTCCGGGCCCATTCACGGGCTGCGTCTGTTCCCGATGCTCAGTTGGGCGACCGACGGGCTTCTCTGCAAGATTGGCGTCGGGAATGGGCGGCGGCTGCGGCTTCCCGGTCCTCTTCCAAGCCTTGGGGCTCCAGCCGTAATGCTTCGCCCAATGAAAGAGGCTGCGATAAGTCCGGCCGCCGGGCTTGAACGTCTTCCACTTCTCCCGGCAGGCCCCGGGGCGGTTCTTGGGGCATTTACGGCTGACGTCCTCCCAGTAGCGTAGACCCTTCTCCCCGAGATCGAAGAGGCTCATCCCCACGTTGAGCCAGTCCTCGTACTTGTCGAAGAAGCTGGCCGGCAGGGCGTCGAGGGCGGAGCGGACCATCCCGACGGGGATGGGGGAAGCCTTGGCTGTACCTGCCGGCGTCGCCGCCGGGGAGTCCGTAACGGCGGGCGGGTCGTACCGGAATTCCTCCGGGATGCTCGCGGCAAAGGAACCTCCGGCGGCCAGGATCTTGAGGGCCGCTGCCTCACCCTCATGCCACTGACCGTCGCCTTTGATGCGAGACCAATGATTGAGAGTATGATGACTTCCCGGAAGTCGAACAAAGTTCCCGAACTTCCCGGGGCCGAGTTCGTCCTGCTTCGGGAAGATTTCGGGCTCCCGTTCGAGGCTCAGATCTTTCCAGTCTCGGACGAGCCAGCGGAGATAACACCGGACCCAGCGGGCCGGGACGGGCTCCTTGAAGATCAGCCAGAGCTTGAACGAACCTCGACCGTCCGAGTCCTCCAGGAAAGCGGAGAGGCCCATGCCGATCACGCGGTCATAAAGGGTGATGGCGGCCTTCTCGTTGATCTCTTGAGACCCCTCTTCACCATGCCGATCGATGTCAGCCACGGCGAAGCGGCAGAAGCCCGATTGGTTGAGGACGAACAGACCGATGATGGGGCCGCCGGAGAAGTGGGCTCTCAAGACGTCTTCCGTGGGCTCGGACTTCACCGTGAAAGCGATCTTTTTAGAATCTTTGCGTTCGGAGGGTGGGATATATCTCCCATGAGCATCTTTACGGACAACGAGATCGCGGGCCCATCTCACGAGGTCCTCGCGGCAGTCATTCCGACGATTCATTGGCCTCTCCTCATTGCTGGTGGTTAGTACGATGCCCCGGATGTGATCAGGCCGATGGGGTCATCCGGTAAGATTGGCCCGGTGTCGACGTGGGCCGGCCCACCGCCCGCAGTGATGCGGCCGGGGAGGATCGTCAGGAAACCCGTCAGGAAACCCTTGCGAAATGAGGCTCGATGTGCAAAATGTGCGAGGTGAAACAGTGGAAAACAAGGGGATCTGAGTGCGTCGGGCCATCCTCACACGGTGGAAGTCGCTGGTTCGAATCCAGCGCCGCCCATTAGACTTACGGCGATTCCGAGGTAAACCTTCGGGCCTGGTTCAAAACCGGGGGGTTTTGGGTAACAGTACAGACCGTCTCCGTGCCTTGTCGGGCAAGGTTCTCGGGGATGCGCGGGGGAGGATGGTTTCAGCCGCGAACGAAGCGCGTGTAGCCCAGCATCTCGAGCCAATGCGGGTGCGACCGACCGGTCAACAACTCGGCCGGTGTCTTTCCCACCCGCTCGGCACGATCACTCCGCTCCAGCCGCCGGTGGTTCAGGAAGAATTGCAGCAGCACCAAGTAATCCGAGCCCAGGTGCCGTCGCAGGAAGAAGTAACTCCGAAGCCGGCTGTTGAGGTTCTCCACCAGCGAACTGGCCCGGACCATGCCCCGGGCCAGCGCCGCCACCGCGGCCTGGACCTCGTGGAACCGACCTCGAAGACGCTCACGCAGGGGTCTTTCCTCGGTCCAGCGGCGGGGGTCGCGTTCGTCGCGGGCCAGGACACCGAGCAGTTGTCGGAGCAGATCGACATCGACGTGCAGTTCCTGCCCCAACTGCTCCAGC
>JBGTHI010000581.1:0-3323 GCA_041746295.1 Myxococcaceae bacterium | reverse complement strand
CGAGCGGAACAGGTGGAGGTCGAGCCACTTGTCGCAACCCTGGGTTACCGTGGCGTTGGGCTTGAAAGGCGCCTCCGGGTTGTCCACCACGTAGATGTCCTGGAGCCCGAACCCCTCGCAGGTGCGGAGGATCGCCGCCATGTTGAAGCTGTCCTCCAGCTGGTGCAGCACCACCGTGATGCTGCGGGTCCGCTGCGCGACCACCTCATCGATGCGATCGATGCGTTCTTCTAGGAGCAGCTCGGCCGGATCCGGCGGTACGCCCTCGAGAGGCTCGTACTTGGGTCCGCCGCCGCTCATTTCCGCCTCGCGCCTCTCCGAGCACCACGGGGACGCTTGGCCGCGGCCAGCCGGGACTTGGCGGCACCGGTCTTCTTTGCCGTGCTGACCGTCTTGGCCTTCGCGGCATCTCGGCGCTTCTTCGTGCCCGAGGGCACTTCGCCGCGGGCTTGTTGGCGCTTATCGAAGAGCAGCTCCGCCACCGCGTCCATCAGCGCCGGCATCCCCTCTCCGGTGGCGGTGGAGATCGGGAAGACCCGGAGGCCGCGCCGTTTGAGCTTCGCAGTGAAGGGCTTCAGCCGCTCGCGCGCCACCGGCAGATCCATCTTGTTGGCCGCCACGATCTGCGGCTTCTGGGCCAGCTCGGCGTCGTACTTCGCCAGCTCCCGATTCAGGATCTCCAGATCCCTGAGCGGCTCGCGCCCATCCTCCTCTTGCCCCATGTCCAACAGATGGATCAGCACGCGGCAGCGCTCGACATGGCGCAGAAACTGGTGTCCCAGTCCCGCGCCTCCGCTGGCCCCTTCAATCAAACCCGGGATGTCCGCGACGACGAAGGAGAGCGAGTCCTTGTACTGAACCATCCCCAGATTGGGGACCAGGGTGGTGAAGGGGTAGTCGGCGATCTTGGGCCGCGCGCGCGACACACGAGAGACGTAGGTGCTTTTTCCCGCGTTGGGAAAGCCGAGCAGCCCGACGTCGGCCAGCAGCTTCAGCTCCAGCTGGAGATCCAGCTCCTGGCCCGGTGTTCCGTCCTGCGCAAAGCGTGGAGTCTGCCGGGTGGAGGTGGCGAAGTTCATGTTGCCTAGTCCACCCCGCCCGCCCTTGGCGCCGACGAAGGTCTGACCGGGCGCTTGAAGATCGCAGAGCAGGTTGCCGGTCTTGGCATCGCGCAGCAGCGTGCCGACGGGCGTTCGGAGGATCAGGTCGGGAGAGGCTGCACCGTTCTGGTCGCTGCCACGGCCGTTCTCGCCGTTCTTCGCGCGATACTGCTGCTGATAGCGGAAGTCCAGGAGGGTGGTCAGCTGCGGATCGGCGAGGAAGATAATCGAGCCACCATTCCCGCCGTCGCCGCCGTTGGGTCCGCCCCGGTCGACGTGCTTCTCACGCCGGAACGCGACCGCTCCGTTTCCACCATCACCTGCCTTAAGGTGGACTTGGACTTGGTCGACGAAGCGCATCAGACACGGAGCCCAACGTTGTGCGGTGTGCAGCCTGCCGCGCCGGAGGCGGTGAACGGCACGAAGAAACGACCGGTAGGTCGCGAGATTAGGCGCTGGCCTGCTGCGGCGCCGGGTAGACCGAGACCTTCTTCCGATCCTTGCCCAGCCGCTCGTAGGTCACGACGCCGTTCACGGTGGCGTAGAGGGTGTAGTCCCGGCCGAGCTTCACATTCTGACCCGGGTGGATCACCGTGCCGACCTGGCGCACCAGGATGCTGCCGGCGTGAACCGCCTCGCCGCCGAAGACCTTGACGCCACGGCGCTGCGCGTTCGAGTCGCGGCCGTTGCGGGAAGAGCCCTGCCCTTTTTTATGTGCCATGACACGTCGTCCTTAATAAGAAGAGGGACCCTTAGGCCGTAATCCCGGTGACCTTCACCTCGGTGTAGGACTGCCGATGGCCGCGCGCGCGCGTCCAGCCTTCCTTCTCCTTGCGGAAGTGCAGCACCTTGCGGTGCTTGTCCTGCGCCAGAATCTTCGCGGTGACCCTGGCACCGGCAATGCGCGGCTGGCCCACCTTGGGCGCCTCGGTTCCGCCAATGAGAAGGACCTCATCGAAAGAGATGTCGCTCCCCACGTCGCCTGGGATCAACTCCACGCGGAGGGTGTCGCCCTCTTCCACGCGATACTGTTTGCCGCCCGTGATGATCACTGCGTACATCGTCGTAACCTCGCAAGTCGCCGCAAGCAGCGGGGGCGGCGGGATGTAGGAGAGTTTGGAACGGGAGTCAAGCCATGGATCCGCAAACCCAGAAGGCTCAGCGCCGCATCCCGCAGGTCCACCTTTCCGATCTGAAAGTAGGCCCGGCGGAGCGGAACCGGTTCATCCGGACCTTGGGAGATGCGCTCCGGGAGTTCGGTTTCGTCTCGGTGGTGGATCACGGCGTGGACAACGGGCTGATCCGCCGAACCTACGCCGACGTCGAGGCCTTCTTCGCGCTGTCCGAGGAGCGCAAGGGCCGCTACCAGGTTCCCGGCGGCTCCGGTCAACGGGGCTACACCGGGTTCGGTCAGGAGCACGCCAAGAACCGGACCATCGGCGATCTGAAGGAGTTCTGGCACGTGGCGCGCGAGCTGCCGCCGGAACACCCCCGACTGGCGAAGGTGGGTGGCAACGTCTGGCCCGAGGAGGTTCCGTCCTTCCGGGGGAACACCCTGGCGCTCTTCCGTGCGCTCGATGGGGTGGCGGCCGAGCTGTTGGGCGCTATTGGCGCGTATCTGGGGGTGGAACGGGAGCGGCTGCCGGCGATGGCAGCCGATGGGAACTCGATCCTCCGGTTGATCCGCTATCCGCCCTTGAAAGAGAGCTTCATCCCGGGGGCGGTCCGCTCCGCGGAGCACGAGGACATCAACCTGATCACCCTACTCTGCGAGGGGACCACCTCGGGATTGGAGATTCTCACCCGCGACGGCGAGTGGATCCCGGTCGACACCAGCCCGGGCCAGATCGTGGTCGATACTGGGGACATGCTTTCCCGGATCACCAACGGAGAGCTGCCGGCCACGACGCACCGGGTGGTCAATCCCCCCAGCGCGGCGGAGGATGGCGTGCGCTACTCGATGCCGTTCTTCGTTCACCCGTACCCGGACTGCCTGCTGCAAGTGCTGCCCCAGACCGTCCATTCGGACCGGCCGGCGCGCTTCCCTCCCATCACCGCCGACGCCTTCCTGGCGGAGCGGCTCCAGGAAATCGGGCTCGCCCAGGCTCTCAGCCCTGCCTCGCCCCGGCGATGATTGCCCGGGCTTCCCGTTCCCGGCGGCCACCGTCGCCCTCCGGTGCGTGCGCGCGGACCATCGCCAGAGTCCGCGCGGCCGCGTCCTCG
>JBGTHI010000580.1:0-3562 GCA_041746295.1 Myxococcaceae bacterium | reverse complement strand
CCTTCGCGCAGAGGGTCGCGGACGAGATGCTGGGATGTGCCGATCGGGCGGTTCAGGCGGCGCAGAAGAAATGGGAGCAGGCTTTGGGTGCCAAGGAGGCGGTCGCCGCTGAGAAGTTGGAGGCGGCCAAGGTCGAGCGGGACATCCTGGCAGGGTTGCAGAGTCGGGGATTGATCCGCGTGGAGCCGGCACGGCCGCTCGCCCCCGGTGCCATTGAAGCGCGCAAGGTCGCTACGCGGCTGGAGACGGAGCGGTTCGCCGCGGCTTCCGAAGCGGCCTTCGGCGGTGAGGAGATCGCCTCCTTGAAGGCCCTGGTCCACTCAGGGGGCGCCAATACCGGGCCGTTGTACTTTGCCACGGCCCTGGTGGGGGCCAAGCGACTCCAGCTGTCGAGGGGCGAGGTGTTGATGGCGCGGGGAGGCCGCTCCGACTTCGTCTACATCCCGCTGGCCTCCGATTCGATCGAGATGGGACTGGTTCGGGGCTATCCGGGGTTGCCGGTGGTCAAGGGCGTCCCGGTGGGGGAGCTGGACGCGGTGGCGGAGCAGCCACGCGAAGCCGACTGGGTGGCGCTTCGGGACACCGAGGTGATCGCCCTGCCTGCCTCCACCTATCTGCGTGAGTGGGCCCCCCACTTCTACACGCGAGACATCAAGGACGATGACGGCAAGCTGCGCTGGCCGGGCAACATCCTTGGGCGGCTCCGCCGGGACTACGGGCTCGACGGCAAGGCCGACGGTGCGGACCGGCTGGCCGCGTAGGCACCTGGAGGTCAGGCGGCGACGCTGTGTCGTCGTGCGTGGAGATACAACGCCGTCACGAGGACATCGGGGCTGGAGACGAAGTGAGTTTTGGGGTCGGCTTCTAAAACTTGGGCGCGGAACGCGGGGTCGGTGGTCACAAAGACCGACTGAACCGGTGCGTCGCCCGAAAGCTCCCGGACGCCCTTTAGAATCCTCAGGTCCGACGGAGTGTCGCCGCACACGAGTGTTGCGCCCTGATCCAGCCCCAATCCCAGCGCCCGGTCCAGGAAGCGAACTCCGTCGTCCTTGAGGAAGGAGGTGTCTTCTTCGCCGCTGCGGATCTTGACCGTCAGGTCCCGGCCATCGTCGTGCAGCCCGTAGGTGTCCTGGCCCAGCCCGGCGTTGAGGAGAGCGAGGAGCGCCTCCACCTCCGCCTTGATTCGCTCCGACTCCTCGAGTTCGATCGACAGGGTCGGATCCTGACGCGCGACGGTGAGCTGATCCGGCTTGGGCTGGTACCCCGAGCCGATGCTCCTGAACTTTCGGTTCTTGCGGCGGTCGAGCAGATTTCTCAGTGCGTCGTCTGCCAGTTGAAGCTTGCGCTGCATGTCGTCGGAGAGCTTCAGCCTTCCGACACGAAATTCTCGATCCATGTAGACCCGACCATAACCTCCCGCCAGGATGGCGGTTCCCTGTGGCATGGTGTTGAGCTCGGCCAGCCCGCCCTCGAGAGGCGCCGCGGTCAGAATCACGTTCTGACGATTGGTGCTCCGGGCGTGGCGGGTGAGGAACATGGCGATCCAGGCCGGCTGGACGGAGGTCGCATACCGGCCGCAATGGTTATTGAGGGTGCCGTCGCGGTCCGAGACCCAGCCCCAGTCCTGATCGCCGAGCTTGGCTACCAGCGCTTCGACCTCCTCCATGAAGCCGGGGTGCAGCTCCTCGAGCAGCTCGAAGAGCGCCTCCTCGCCCCCCTCGATCAAAGCCAGGTCCTTCCGCAGCTCGGTGAGTTCGTAGTGGAGGTCGATCGGCAGGCGCGCGCCGTCCGCTTCCAGACGCCTCCCTGTGTGTGCTTTGGCGAGGGCCACCCGCGCACCGCGGAGATAGGCGACGTCCCTGGCATCCGGCCTGTTCCCATCCAGCAGCCGAGGCACGATTCGCCGCTGTGAGTCCCGCACACCGCCCATCACCTGGGTCAGCTCCGCGGTGGTACCGACTCCAAGCCGGACCTCCTCCTGCCCATCGTCTGCGGAGACGACCACCACCGACGTCGACTCGGGGCGGGAGAAGACCTGGTCGTAGGAGCCGGTCACCCACTCTTGGAGGCCAAAGACCGTGAGGGCCTGCGACTCGCCATGGCCGAGCCCGTCCACTCGGAGGCGGACCTCGTCGGGGGTGGCGGAGATCCGCAACTCACGCCCGCGCACGTGAACCGGAGGCAAGGTGACCCGGTCGTAGCCGGGCGGAAAGTGGGGGTTGATGGCGATGCTGCCGTCATCGCCCACCTCCAGCCCCACGATGGCGCGCCGGAGGAAGTCGATCGAGGCCGCCATGGCGCCGGTGTGAATCGCCTCGGCGGTGGTGCCACCCTGGGTGTCCTTCAGGTCGGACTCGAGCACCTCCCGGTACCAGCGCATCGCCTCGGCTTGGCGCCCCAGGATCCTTGCCAGGTGGCTGTGAACCACGCGGCTCAGGGTCGAGCCATGGGAGGTCCGGTGGAGGTAGTAGTCGTAATTCTTGGCGAGCGCCTCCCGGTCGATGGAGTAGCCCAGCCGCTCGAAGAGGTTTTGCACCTCCTTGAACGAGAGCATGTAGAAGATCATCAGGGCGTCGGCCTGCTTGGCGATCTTGTAATCGTCAGGCGACTGCCCCTCGCTCTTTAGGACCCGGTCCATTCGTTCGAGCTGGACGCTCGAGTACTTCTTGTGGAGCTCCGCCCAATGCTCCTCGCTGATCTCCTTGAGGCCGAAGTAGCCATCGAACTGGCCGATGATTCCATGGTCGTTCAGCACCACCTTCATCTTCCGGGAGATGTCGTCCCAGCGCGCCAACTCACCCGCGTTGAGTCCGATTCGGGAGAGGAGATCCGAGCGTTCCTTCTCCGGCAGCCCCTGGAGCACCTCCGGAACCTTGCTCATGGCCCAGGCCACCATGAGGTTGGTGTAGGCGTTGTCGCGGACGCCGTCTTTGCCGTCGTGGTGCTCGTGGAATTCGTCGGGCCCCATCACCCCTTCGATGTGGTACCGGCCGTCGGCGTCCTCCAGCTTCGCCAGGCTGGCGCCAAAGCGCGCGATCTGGAGCATCATCTCCGCTCCGCCCTCGCGCAGAAAGGCGTCGTCTCCGGTACGTCGCCAGTAGTGGTAGGCATCGTAGAAGATATCGAAGGAGATGTGCCGTTGGCGGCGGCTCTCGTCCGGACCCCATGAGTCGCTCAGCGGATTGAAGTGCTGAGTCTGGGTGGTCTCGGTTCCGGCGCGCCCGCTCTGCCAGGGGTACATCGCGCCCGCGTGGCCGTCGATCCGGGCATTCTCGAGCGCCTGGTCGAGCCGACGGATCCGGTAGTCAAGCAGCCCGCGAGCGATCCGCGGCTCGAACAGGTCGTAGAAGGCGTGGATCAGCGACGCGTCCCAGAAGACGTGGCCTCGATACGGCTCGCCATGCCAGCCGCGGGCCGGCATGCCCGCGTCCAAGCTCGCGGTGTGTGGCGAGGCGGTCAGCATGAGGTGATACGCATGGGCGTCGAGGGCGAGCTGCGTGAACCGGGTGCCCTCACCGCCCTCCACGATTATGCGATGCGCGTCCCAGCGCTCCCGCCACGC
>JBGTHI010000579.1:0-6543 GCA_041746295.1 Myxococcaceae bacterium | reverse complement strand
CGCCTTTGGAGAGGCAAGCGCCAGCGCCCTTACCTTGAGCGTGGGCCGAACCCTAGCACCGCCAATGATCCCTCTCCTGACCGGGATGAGTTGAGAAAGCGCAGCGACGTTGTCATCTAGGGCGGGGCGCCCTTCCACGGGTCTCCTGGTAGCAGAGCGATTAGATCCCGCCAAACGCGGTCAAATGCGGAGCTGAAGTCCCATGTTCGCCCGCGAGCTAGCGTGGGGTCATATCCGCCGTGAGGATCGGATCACTCCTCTTCTCTGTGAGGTTCTGTTCGAACAGCGCGCGCGTCACCTTATTGTAGAGAGCGGTCCCGCCGCGGAACGCCAGGGTCTTGGAGAAGGGGTCGTTCTGGAACAACTCCACCAGAGCACGGGAGATTGCGAGATCCTGCTCGACCTGGCGGTCGAGTGTCCAAGGCGCTTGAGCCCGCCACTCGGTGATGAAGTCCTTCGGAATCACAGTTCAGGCTCCACGCTCGCGCATTCACAGCCAGCTTCCAGCGGACGTCTCGTTTCGCCCCGGCGAGCGGCCTCGAACGAACCAGCGGTGCGATCACGTTCGCGCGTGCGCCCACGTGTGCGGCGAGTTTGTCGGCGAAGTCTCGGTGGTCCAAGAGGTCGAAAAGGTAGCCCAGTCGTTGTACCCAAGCGATTGGTGACTTCGCCGCCTCGATGATGAGGCGGTCTATATCGAGGGCTTCGAGCAGTTCGGAGAGGACCGAGGCGACGTTGTCGAGGCCTCCGGAGCTTGACCCCAAGAAAACCGTGCTTCGTCTCGTTCGAATGGATGAGAGGTACCTGCCGCCAGGAGCGAAGTTTCCCAACGGTGAGGTCTTTCGACCGTCCACGGAAGACATCGATCTCCTTCACCTTCGGACGTACACCGGTGATCTTCTCCACCGCCGAGAGCGTGGCCTCGTAGGCGACGAGCGCCGCATGCGCCGCCATCGCGCGGACCGGCCAGGAGTTGCCGGAAGCAGCAGCATCGGGAGCGCGCATGGAGTTCCTCCGTGCTCAAACGATATGTTTGTCACAAGCGGTTCCGCCAGCTCATGCTTCGCGCTTTGAGCCGCTCTCGTCTCTCGAGATTCGTGAACCTACAATGCCCTAGATCACTCTCAAGAAGAGCGCCTTCAGATACTCGCTGTCGGGGAGCGTGGGCAGCACCGGATGATCGATCCCGGCGCCCCGCCGTTCGACCAGCTGCACCGTCCGCTTGGCGTCATGCGCGGCGGACAGAACCATCCGCTGGAACTCCTCCAGCGATACCTTGCCCGAGCAAGAGCAGGTGACCAGCAGGCCGTCCGGCTTGAGACAACGGAGCGCGCGCAGGTTCAGCTCGCGGTAGGCGCGCAGCGCCGTCTCTAGGCCATGCTTCCGTTTGGCCAACCCTGGCGGGTCCAGAACGATCGTATCGAAGCGGCGTTTCGCTTCATCATGCTGCTTCAGGACATCGAAAGCGTTTCCCTCCACCGCCTCGACGTTGCCTCGCCCATTGCGCTCAACGTTCTCCCGGATGCGTGCCGCCGCCCGCGGATCCTGCTCCACCGCTGTGACCTGGCTGCAGCGCTCGGACAGCGCCAGGGCGAAGCCGCCGTGGTAGCTGAAGAGGTCCAGCGCAACGCCCGAGGCTAGCTCCCCCGCGCGAAGATGGTTGTCTATCTGATCCAGGAAGGAGCCGGTCTTCATGTCCTCGACCAGCTCCACTTCGAACCGATTGTCGCCCTCGTGAAAGGAGACCCGTGCCGGCGCCGCACCCCACAGGAGCCTTCGCTCCCGCTCCAGCCCCTCGAAGTCACGGCCCGACCCGTCGTCGCGCACCACCAGATGGCTGGGCTTCACGCCGCCAACGCGCTCGCCGAGATCCATCAGCAGCCGCGCGAAGAGCTCCTTGCGCCCATCGGCCCCTTCGGAGAGCGTCTGCATCGCCAGACCGGTCCCATAGCGATCCACGAACAGGCCGGGTAGCCCGTCCGCCTCGCCGTGGACCCAGCGGCAGGCATCCCTCTCGTGGAGCGAGCGCCGGCGGCCAAGGCTTCTTTCCAATCGGGCGCGAAAGAAAGCCTCACTCACCGCCTCATCTTCCGGGCGGGCGCGGGTCAGCAGCCGCAAGGCCAGCGGTGATCGTTGCGCGTAGAACGCCTGGCCAATGAAGTTTTTCTGCGGATCGATCACCTGAACCACCGCGCCACGCTCTGAGCACTCCGGCGGGCTGCTAAGCTCGGTACGGTAGCACCAGGGCGACCCCCGGCGCAGCCGCTGCGCTCCCTTGGCGGATACGATCGCGACAGCACCCTTCAATGCATTGGTCACGGCGCCCTTCTACTCGAGGCCGCGCGCCGCGAGCTCGAAATCGTCCTCGCCGCGCAGGTGCCCCACCTCGTGGAGCAAGGTCACCCGGATCTGCTCCAGCAGCTCCAGGCGTGTTCGCGCGGCGTGCAGGAGATTCCGCCGGTAGAGCGCAATCGAGCGGCAGGGCACCCCATCTTGCGGGCCGCAGTGCCCACGCAGCGAGGGGCCACGGAAGAGCCCCAGGATGGTGGGCGAGAGCGGAGGCTTTCCCCGAGTCAGGTCTCTATCGCTGGGCAACTCTTCGGGCTCGACCGGCACCCCTTCCAGATCCTTGCGCATGTCCTCCGGAAGCTCCTTCACCGCCCGCTCGACCTCGGCGCGAAACTCCTGAGGTGAGATTTTGTGTGGCTCCACGAAGTCCAGAATCGACAGGGAACGGGCTTTGGAGAAGTAGCGCTCCGCGACGTCGAAGGCGCTCTCGCGCTCCAGCAGCAGCCCCAGGTGATAGTAGGCATGGGCGCTGCGCTCGCGATCTTGAAGCAGCGTGCTGAACGCGTTCTTGGCTTCAGTGAAGCGGCTTAGCTCAAACAACGCAATCGCCCGCTCGTACGAGGCCTCCGCCTCATGCGGTTCGGCGCGCAAGACATCGTTGGTCCGCTGGAGAGCCTCGGTCGCCTGTCCGAGATCGTTGAAGGCCATCGCCGAGAGCATCGCGAACTGGGTCGCGAGCTTCGGCTCCGACAGCTCGCGACAGAGCTGAACGCCCCGTTCCGAGTAGAGCACCCCCAGCTCATCCCGCTCCCGACTGGAGGGGAGGCTCACGATGTAGAGATGAGCCGCCCCCAGCAGGCCGTCCAGATGATCCGGATTGACCGCCAGGGTTCGCGAGTAGGCAAGCGCCGCTTCTTCGAATCGTCCCAGGGCCGAGAGCGCCGCGGCCCGCTCGGAGTGGGCCTGGGCACTGTCCGGCTGCAGGGCACAGGCCTTGGCCGCGCAGGAGAGGGCCTCGCCGAAACGATCCTCATCGTAGTACCGCCGGGAGGCGGCGAGCGGATCCATCCCCTGCGACTGGCAGACCGGCAGGGGCTCGGGTCGGGTGCGCAGCCCACCATGCACGTCCGGGCGCGAGGTCAGGACCGAGCTGCCCGGGATTGGAGAGCTGCTGCCGCCATCGCGCAAAGGGCTGGCGATTTCGCCGACCTCTCCCGGCGGCTTGCCAGGAGAGACGGTGGTGGTGGCAGTGGCTTCGGAGTCGGCTGGGGCAGGCGGCGTCTTGGAACGGCAACCTGGGAACGAGAAAACGCAGAGAACGAAGAGAGCCTCTACGGCCCACCGACCCCACCGACCCAACTTGGAGGTCAAGCGCGGAGCTCGGCCAGGATCTCAGCGGCGATCTGACGGGCCTTCTCCAGCTCGCTGGCCGGAAAGCTCATTCCCGCGACCACCGGGTGCCCTCCGCCGCCATACCGCTCGGCAATCTTCGCCAGGTCGTGCCGCCGGAACTCCGGATGCCACGGGTTGGAGCCGACCGAGATTTTAGCCCGGCCCCGTCCACGCCCGACCCAGACCGTGTAGTGGGCCTGGGGATACAGGTAGTAGGCGATGAACTTGTTGAGGCTGTCCAGCCCCTCGTCGCCGACGTCGAAGTGCACCACGTCCTTCTCGAGCCGGGCCTTCTTCCGCACCAGCTCGATCGAGAACTGATGCCGCTCGAGCAGTGGCTCGAGCGGCGCGGCCACGTAGGGTTGCGCCGCAATCTCCGCCAGGGATATCCGCTGCATGTCGCCGATGACCCGAGGAACGAAGGTGGGATCGGGATTGGCCTCCAGCACAGTCATGACGCGCAATGGCGGCTCCTTCAGCTCCACCGCTATCTGTGGGGAGGCGAACTGCGCGCCGTCGATCAGCTCGGCCCAGCTGATCAGCTCTTGAAGCGGCGCCGGGTCGAAGCCAAACTTCTCGCGCGCCACGTCGGCTAGGAACTTGGTGCAGCTCTTGCGCTTGGCGTCGTGGAATTTCCGGCCGCTGCGGTCATCCAGGAAATGGGCCTCGTCGCCCGGCTGCTGGAAGGCGGAGATGTGATGATCGAACCACCAGGTCAGCTTGGGGCTCTGCGAATAGCGGAAGTCGACGATCGCGTTCTCGTCGCCGGTGAACAGCGCCTCGTCCAGCGCCTGACCGCCCGACTTGTGGGCCAGGCCATGGTAGGTGAGCTCCACGTCGGACCGCACCCGCTCCCGGTAGAAACGGGAGAAGACCGCGGCGCTGGCGGCTCCATCGAAGCAACTATCGTGGAAGAGGACCTTGAGATTCATAACCGCGGCGCGTACCGCGACGTGGGTTGCGGTGTAAAGGGTAGCCGTGATCGATACCCACTGCCACCTGGATTCTTCGCGGTTCGATTCCGATCACCCCAGAAATACTGGCACGGGCGCTGGCGGCCGGCGTGGAGACTATCGTTCTCCTTGAAGTAGAACCCAGAGGTTGGGAGGAGCTCCTTCGGGACTACATCGGCCGGCTTTCTCTGCGTCTGCCCGCAGAAAGACAACGAGCTCCACTCTTACGACCACCGCAATCAGATCGACGGCTCGGTGGCGTTCGTGACCTCGGTCTTCGGAATGAACATGGCGGGAGTGGTGGTGAGAAAGCTGACATCGGCTCGCTGAGTGGTGTCCCTGCCGCAGACCCGCCGATAGGCGCACCGGGCGCAGGAGGACCGGTCCTCGCTCATCGGGAAGAGGCCCTCCGGATGGGGCACGTTCCCGGCGACGTCGGAGAGAAGCGCGCGCATCCGTGAGACGCTCTGGCCGAAGTGCTGCCGGAAGCCCTCCAGGGCCTCCCCGCTCACCGCGACCGGCCGCTCCGTTCCCTCGTTAAGGTAGACCAGCGAGGTGCGGATCCGCTCCAGCGGCAGCCCGTACCGCTGAGCGAGGTAGAGAGCATAGCCCAGAACCTGAGCGTCGTAGCCTTCGCGCGGTTTGCCGGTCTTCCAGTCGACGATCACCGGCGTGCCGTCGTCCTCCACAAAAGCGAAGTCCGGCACTGCGAAGACCCGCACCCCATCGAGCTGGAAGGCGCTGCTGTCGAAGTCGTTGTCGTCGATCTCCAGCCACTGCTTGGGCTGCAGGCGCCGCGCCCGCTCCGGCCACTGCGAGGCGAAGAAGCCCTCCAGCGCCGCCTGAACGGTCTCCCAGTTCCGCTTCCACTCTGCCGCATCGATGAGCTCGCCATACTCGTGCTCGACCAGGCCAGTGAAATCCCGCCTGCGCTTCTCGCGCCAGTAGTGCTTGCCCTTGGAGTGGCTGAAGTCTGCCCGCATGTCCTGATAGGCAGCGGCCAGGATTCTCGCGGGATCGACCGGGAGCCCTGCTCGGATGTCTCGCAGCGCGTTTCGAATCGAGGCGTGCACCACCGAACCCGCCCACGTGAAGCGATTGGAGAGCTTCTTGAGAATGTAGAGGTCGCGGATTTCCTGTTTGGCGCCGCGCTCCCAGCCGCCCCACGACGCGTAGTAGGTGAAGTAGTAGGCCCGAAGGCACTCGCGCAGCTTCTCGTGCCGGCTGTTGGACCACGAAAAGTCGTTGCTAAGAATGCGCGCTGAACCCATGACAGCGGCTTTAGACTCTGAGTCTGACATCGCGATGCTTCTACCTGCTTCCCCGGCACTCCGACACGAGCTGCTCCAGTGGTTCGATGCGCATAAGCGGGATCTCCCCTGGCGCCGCACCCGGGACCCCTATGCGATCTGGCTGAGCGAGGTGATGCTCCAGCAGACGCAAGTCGATACGGTGATTCCCTACTGGCACCGCTTCCTGGAGGCCTTCCCCACCCTGCCCGCCCTGGCCGAAGCACCGGCCGAGCAGGTCCTCTCCCGCTGGCGCGGCCTGGGCTACTACTCGCGCGCGCGAAATCTCCACCGCGCTGCCCAGGAGGTGATGGCCCGGTACGGCGGCAGCCTCCCCCCCACGGCCCGGGAGCTTCACGAGCTTCCCGGCTTCGGCCGCTATACCGCGGGCGCGGTCGCTTCGATCGCCTTTGGCGAGGCATCGCCCCTGGTGGACGGCAACGTGGCACGGGTTCTCTCGCGACTGTTCCTGGTGGAGGGGCCGCCGGGCGACAGGGAGCGGGAGCGCCGACTCTGGGCGCTGGCGGAGCAGTGGGTACCAGGAGAGCGGCCCGGGGACTGGAACCAGGCCCTGATGGAGCTGGGAGCGCTCCTCTGCCGCAGCAATTCGCCCCTTTGCC
>JBGTHI010000578.1:0-6069 GCA_041746295.1 Myxococcaceae bacterium | reverse complement strand
CGATCCGTCCGCCACGCTCGCGCGCGGCTTGCGGCCTGCGTGCTCTGGATCCCATCGCGCCCTACGTCTTCACAGCTTGTCGAGGAGGGTGAGGCTGAAGCTCTTGACCGCCGCAGACATCGCCGCGTTGAGAGCCTGCTGTGCCAACGCCAGCTTGGTGGACGAGTCGACCAGATCCGCCCCTTCCAGGGTGGACCGCTGCTTGTCCTCGGAGTCGCGGTTGGTGCGCGCCGCTGTGGCGGCCACCGTCAGCAGCGTGGAGATTCCTCCGCCCTGAGCGCGAACTACCGAGATCTGGCTGGTTCCCTGGTCCAACGGCTCCAGCGCATCGCGAATCCCGGTGGCGTCGTTATTGGTCAGGGCGGTAGAGAGCGCGTCCAGAGTGGCAAAGATGTCGATCCCGCCATTGGCTCCCTTCATCGCCACGTCTCCTCGTAACGAGACGGTCTGAACCACGCCCGGAGAGACCTCCATCGTCCGGACGTTGGTATCACCATTGTAGTCGCCCGCCGGGCTGAAGGGGGGCGCGCCGTCCAGGTAGCCTCCGAAGAGGTAGCGCTGGCCAATCCGGACGTTCATCGCCGCACCCGCTTGGCTCTTCAGCGCCTCGACCTCGGCAGCTCCAGCCAAGCGATCCTCGGCATTGTAGGTATCGTTGGAGAGCTGAACCGCCAGCTCCCGGGCTCGGGCAAGCAGGTTGCTGACCGAAGAGAGCGCGCTGTCCGCGGCGTCCAGCTCGTCGGAGGCCCGCGCCACGGCGTTCCCGATCGCCTCATGTCGAGCGTAGGACATCTTGTGACCGACTATCAGCCCCGCCGCGGCGGAGTCGTCCCCAGGGTGAACCACGCGCAGCCCGCTGGCCGACTCCGCCATCGCCTCTTCGGAACGGGAGCGGGCCTTTTGGATGTTGATCCGGCCTGCCTCGAACAACGCTTTGTCGGTCACGCGCATGGGAATTGACTCGGGGCTTGGGCTTACGGCCGGAGGTTCATCAGGGAGTCGAGCATCTGGTCGGCGGTCTGGATGACCTTCATCACCGCTTCGTAGCCGCGCTGGGCCTTGGTAATGGCGATCATCTCCTCGTCTACGGAGACCCCAGAGGCCGACTCCCGCAGCGACTGGAGATTGTCCAGGAGGGTAGCGTCGTGTTCCGCGAAGGCCTTCAGCCGGGCAGAGGCCGCGCCGAACTCGGTGGTGAGCGAGCTGAGGGCGGAGAGCGGATTGAGCCCGCCCGCGAGGGTCTGGGATTCGGTGGCGATCAGACTGTTGAGCGCGGTGCCGTCACCCGGCAAAGTGGTGGGATTGGAGGCAGCGGCGAGAAGCCGGGGATCGGCCACGACGTCGGCATTCACGGCCAGGCGGGAAGCGGCACCCACCACGGTCGCGCCGGGTTCGAGTAGGGTTCGCCCCGTGGTGCCGTCGAGTGCATAGGCCGCTCCATGGATGGCGTTGATCGCACTGGAGAGGTCGAAAGCCAGATTGTCGACCCGGCTTTCCGCGGTGGCGATGGCGCCGTCCCGGGCCTCGACCAGGCCCCCCAATTCGCCGCCCGGCCGAGTGACCACAGCGGAGGTTCCTCCTCCCGCCGGAGCGACCCGAACTTCGAAGTGCCCACCTAATGCGGGCGAAGAGATCGCAGCAAGCGTCCCGGCGCGCACGCCGGAGACCAATGAGGCGCCCCCGGGGAGAATCAGGTTGGAGTCGCCGCTGGCGTCCGGCACTACCGCGGCTCCGGTCAGCTCCACCAGTCGATTCTGGATGTTCAGCCGTGCGTCGAGCAGATCGTTGGGCTCACTGCCGCCCGCACGCGCCGCGGCCACCTGCTTATTCAGATCGGCGAGCTGGGTCGCCAAGCTGTTGGCCTCGTTCACTCCGCCCTGTAGCTGCGCATCCATCCCGGACCGGGCACCGCTCAGCGCCTTGGAGGTGCTGTTGAAGGACAGTGCCATGCTCTGCGCGCTCTGGACCGCCGCTTGCCGTAACGACAGGTCGGACGGGTTCTGAGCCAACGCCCGGAGCGCACTATAAAAGTTAGAGACGGCATCCCCCAGGCCGCCGTCGAGGTCGGGGTTGAGGACGCTGATCGAGCTCAAGGCATCGGCACCTACCTGCGCCTGAGCCGCGCTGGCCATCGCCTGGGGAAGCTGGGCCTCGATAAATCTATTGCGCTGCTGGGTGATGCCCTGCACCGTAACCCCGCGCCCGATGTAGCCACCGGAGACCCTGTCGGCGATGATCACCGATGCCAGCTCCACCCGCTGCCGGGCGTAGCCAGGAGTGTTGGCGTTGGCCATGTTGTGGCTGGCGGTCGCCGCATCCGCCTGGTGCGCGCTCAGGCTGCTGGCGCTCTGGTTCAGGATCGAGAACAGGCTGGCCATGGTGCTAGCCCCGGTAGGAATGGGTGGCGGTAGAGACGTGCGGAATCGCCGCGCCTCGACCGTTGTAGGTTGCCGGCGCCGGGTCCGATGACTTCAAGAATCCCCGCACCACGCGGAGCCCCTTAGCGTACAGCTCACTCATGGTGCGGTCGCTCTCCTTGAGCTGCGCCGCCATCAACTGAATCCTCTTCCACTTCGCTCGCAGCGGCTCCGGAATCTCCACGGAACCGTCGGGACGGCTCAGCACCAGCCGGAGCTCTCTCTGGAGGGACTCTCCGGTCCTCCGGAAGGTCTCCCGCTCGTTGGCGCGCTGAAAGAGCGCCTCGCCATCCAGGCTGCCCAACAGCCTTGGCTCCACGTTGGACCGCGCGAGCTCTTCGGCCAGCGCGCTCTCCAGTCGATCCATTGCGTCTTGGGCTCGGGACAGACTCAATTGCCTTCTCCTTGCAATGTGGGGCGATGGTCCCTTCAGAGCATCGCCCGCAGCCGAGCGGTGAGCTCCGCCGCTTCGAGCAACTGGTCCGCGATCTGTCCCGGATTGGGCTTGTAGCTGCCTTTGGCGATCGCGGCCTCCAGCGCCTGAAGCTTGGCGCTCCTCGCCATTACGGAGCTCAGCTGTGCCTTGGCTACCGCCTGGTCCACCCCTTCCCGCGCCGACACTGAAACCTTGTCGCCGCTCGGCTGAGGCCGCACCCCTTCAGTGGCCGCCGTCGGCCCGATCCGCCCAACCTCATTCGTGTCTCGTATCTTCATGACACGCGCCTCTCGCTAGAGTCCCTTGCTTAGGGTATCGACACTTTTAGCGTACGCCTTAAGGGCTGTCCTCGGGTCGACCGCGCCCCCCCTCAGCCGCACCTCGAAGTGAAGGTGATCGCCCGTGGCGCGCCCAGAGTGTCCGACCCGCGCAATGGTCTGACCTTTCTCGATCTGGTCCCCGACCTGCACCAACGTCTCGGAGGAATGTCCGTACAGGGTGGTCACGCCTCCCGCATGCTCCACCTCCACCGCGAGGCCATAGCCCCCACGTTCGCCCACCGACTTGACCACTCCGGCTTCGGCCGCCAGGACCGGAGTTCCCTCCGCCGCCGCCAGGTCCAGCCCGTGATGTAGGGCAGCTTTGCCGTCGAACGGATCGCTGCGTTGGCCGAAGTTGCTGGTGAGCCGCGCGCCACCTTCCACAACCTGGGGCAGCGCCGCGACCGCATTCAGGGCGGCGCCAGTGCCGCAAGTATTCCCGCTGGCAGCGGTGCCAGTGCCGCAAGTATTCCCGCTGGCAGCGGTGCCAGTGCCGCAAGTATTCCCGCTGGCAGCGGTGCCCGGCCCCGAGCTTAGCGGGCTGGATCCGGTCACCGACTTCCCGTCGAGCAGCTTGCCAATGCCCAGCCCGCCGCCCTTGGCCACCGCATCGGCGATGGCATCGACGAACAGCTCGTTATGGATGGTGCCACCTTGCCCTTTGAACGCGCCGCTCGCCTGAAGGATCTGCTTGACCATCAGGGATTCCAACATCCCCGCGGCCTTCTCCTTCTTGTCGGCCGCAGCTCCGCCGGCTCCGCCGATTCCGGTCGCAGGGTCGAGCAAACTCATCAGATCACCTCCAGCTCGGCATCGAGCGCGCCCGCCGCCTTGATCGCCTGGAGAATGGCGATCAGATCTCTCGGCGTAGCGCCAATCGCGTTGAGCGCGCGGACCAGCTCATCCACGGTGCCGGAGGCGGAGAGCGCCACCACCTTCCCCGGCGCCTCCTCGGAGTTGATCACCGCATAGCGGCTGTTGACCGTCTGTCCCGAGGCGAAGGCGTTCGGCTGGGAGATGTAGGGGGTCTGGGCGATCGAAACCCGGAGACCTCCATGGGCTACCGCGACCGGCCTCAAGGTGACGCGCTCCCCGGCTACGACCGTGCCGGTCCGCTCGCTCACCACCACGCGGGCGCGACCGTCCGCCTCGACCTCCAGCTGCTCCAGCTTGGCCAGCAGGGCCACGTAGTTGGCCTTCTGATCGGCGGGTGGAGTCACCTCCACCGACGCCGGGTCCAGCGGTTTGGCAGTCCCCTCCCCCAAGGACGTTTCGATCGCCGCCGCGATCCGGCTGGCGGTGGTGAAATCGGGTCGCTTGAGCCCCAGCACCAAAGGCCCCTTGCCCAGATCGGGCGCCACGGCCCGCTCCACAGTGGCCCCTTCGGGAACTCGACCGGCGGTCGGCTGATTCTTGCGCACGCTGGAGCCGGTCGATGCAGCTTGATAGCCTCCGACCTGCACTGCGCCCTGCGCTACCGCGTAAACCACGCTGTCGGCGCCGGCCAACGGCGTGAGCAGCAGCGTACCGCCCTCGAGAGACCGGGCGTTGCCCAGCGAGCTGACCTGCACGTCGGTCCGGCTTCCCGGGCGGGTGAAGGTAGGCAACTTGGCGGTCACCATCACCGCGGCCACGTTGCGGGAGCGGATATCGCGGGCGTCGACCCGGATGCCCAGGCGTCCCAACATCCCGCTCAAAGACTGCGAGGTAAAAAGCGACTGTTCGGTGTCCCCGGTGCCGGGAAGGCCCACCACCAGGCCATAGCCCAACACCTGGTTCTCGCGGATCCCCTGAAGATCCACCAGCTCCTTCAGGCGCGACGGCCGGGCGCCGGCCGGAAGCGACGCCAGGAGGACGGCGAGGATGGTGAAGGTTCTTAGTCTCATTGAATCCATATGCATCATCTCATCCGAAGCGGAGGGTTCGGCTCGGGGCGCTTGCCCGCCCATCCAACGTCTTGGGGGATGGCGCTGTGATCCCCCCCGCTCATTAAAAGGGCCACAACCAGCCCAGGAATCGCGCGAGCCATCCACGCTTCTCGTTGTCGCTCAACACTCCGCTGCCGGTGAACTCGATCTCCGCATCCGCCACCATTGAGCTGTAGACGCTGTTGCGCTCGTCGATGTCGCGCGGCCGGACCACGCCGGAGATGTAGAAGTGATGCTCTTCCTGATTGAGAAGGATCACTCGGTGACCCTCGATGAAGAGGTTGCCGTTGGGAAGGACCTTGCGAACCAGCGCCGAGACGGTGGCGGTGAGTTGCTCGGTGCGGGCGGTGCGGCCATCCCCATTGAAGGCGCTGTTGGCGGCCATTGTGATCTTGGGATCGATGTTCGGCGCCGCGGCGTTGGCCGCCTTGATGAAGGCGGTGATCTGCGCGTCGGCCGAGTTGCTGCGCGAGAGGTCAGTCTCGGCGCTCCGGCGGGCGTCGGCCACTTCTTCGATCTTGACCACAACCAGGTCGTTCACGCGGAGGGCGCGCGCGTCGGTGAAGAGCATCGCGGCGCCGTGGCCATCGCGCCAAAGGCTGCCCTGAGTCTTGGGCGCCTCGTCGGTCGCTTTATCCGGAGGGAGCTCATACTGCCGCTGCCGCGGCTTGTAGGGTTTGATCTGGCTTCCGCAGCCCGGCGCCCCGACTCCCAGCGCCAGCGCCGCGATGAACAGGAGCGCTCTCATGGCAACACCACCTGGATCCGCCCGTCCTGCCACTTGCCTTCCATCCGGCTGCCATCGTCGAGGACCGCGCAGGCCCGGGTTCCCGGGGCTCCGGAGACGGAACCGCAGGCGACCGTCCGCCCCACCCGCTCCACCTTGATGGGTCCCGACTGAACAACTACCGCCGCCGCCTCGCCCGGCAAGGGGCCGGTGCGGACGTGGCGGGGCTCCAGCAGCAAGC
>JBGTHI010000577.1:0-3196 GCA_041746295.1 Myxococcaceae bacterium | reverse complement strand
TCCGCGTCCGAGAGGACGCGGCCCCATTGAAGCGAGGCAGCGGCGAAGGGCGCATGGGCTCAGGCCGCCGATCCGCGTCCGAGAGGACGCGGCCCCATTGAAGCAGGCTGCGCGGTGGTCCATCTACTCGCTCACCTTCCTCCGGTCTCTGGTTGACGTGCATTGCGGAAGGAAGGTGAGTATGCTAACATCTTAAATGTTGTCAGAAGTTGTGAATGGATTCGCGCGAGGTGCTTCGGAGATTGAGGGGCGCGGGATGGAAGGTTGTCGCTATCCGAGGCAGTCACCACCACCTCGAGCATGACCAGAGGCCGGGAAAGATGACCGTTCCTCATCCTCGGAAGGACATTCCGCTGGGTACGCTGAAGAGCATCGAGCGGCAAAGCGGCGTGAAGCTGAGATAGTGGAGGACACCATGCAGTACCCTGCAATCATCACCCACGAGGATGGCGCCACCCTGGCCCTGTTTGTCTTTCAAGACGGCTCTGAGTGCTCGACGTTCGCCGATTCAGACGAGGAGGTCCTCGCCATGGCAAGAGAGGCGCTGGAGGGTCGCCTGGAGCAGCACCTCAAGGACTCAGAGCCGGTTCCAAGGCCCCCCCGCCGCGCGCCGCGGGTCCCACGTGGCGGTCGTATTCTGTGGGTGCCCGTTTCGACTCAGTTCTCGGCTCTGCTGGCGATCCGCTTCGCTCGAGAAGAGGCTGGCATTACTCAGGCCGAGTTGGCCCGAAGGATGCGCGTGCGGCAACAGATTATCGCCCGCCTCGAGCGTCCTGGGAGCAACCCCACTGTCGGCACGCTGGACCGAGTGGCCAATGCGCTCGGGCGGTCTTTCGATATTCACTTAGGCTTTGGAGCTCGTGCTGGAGCTGTCTTGCGTGCTCAAGCTCCGGTGAGAAGAAGACCGGCGGGAACCCGCGGCTCCCGCTCCCTTCCTGCGAAGAAGAGGGCAGTCTCCGGTCGTGGATCAGCACGCTAACGCTCAAGCGGGTAAGGGCTTGGGGCGGCTTCTTGCTGCCCTCGCCAAGTGCGTCGGCTGACGATAGCTGTCTGGCGGGAGACCCAAGGCGCAGGAGACGCGGTGCGTCCGGGGGGACGTCGCACCGGGATTAACTCTTCCCCGCAAGAACCAATGAGCCCGACCGGGACGCCGTCGACGGTAACGTCGATCAGTCAACACCCACCGGTCACCCGCCGACCGGATTTGTCTCGGAATGTCAGCCCCGTTGGCTAGGGAGCGCATTCCACCGCACGACTCAGCCCGTTGGTAGGTCCCATGGCCTTGCCTCATTCCCAGTCCCCAATCGCGTACCTGCCCTTCGTGGAGCGAGGCCGAGGCGCGGGTCTCGAATCGGTCTTGACCCTCGACGAGCTGAAGGCGCTCGCCGGGGAATGGTTCGCGCGGGGGCTGGACTATCACCGCAGGGGAAGGGTCGAGCGCTGCGATCTTTCGGCCGACGAGGCCCGGGGGCAGGTTCGAGGCAGTCGGCGCTATCAGGTTCGCCTCTATGTCGACCCGCTCTATTCTTCGGAGCTGGGTTTTGACTGCAGCTGTGCCTTGGGCAATGAGGGGTTGTTCTGCAAGCACGCCATCGCTTTCGGCCTGGAGGTGCTGGGTAGATTCAACCGCCGGGCCGCCGGACGCGCCGATCGCGAGCTTCCGCCGCACCCTCCCGCGAACGCCAAGCTGAAACCGTTGTGGAATGCGCTGCTGGCGGCGGGCCAGCCCCGCCTTCGGCCAGCAGAAAAGGCGACCGAGAGGCAGCTCGCGACCTTGGATTTCAATCCGGAATTGCCCGGCTTCGTCGGAACGGTGCCTCTCGGCCGCCGCTACGATACGTGGAGCTCGTTCCAGTTCACCGTCCGGCTCCTCTGGGAGCAGCCCGGATTCACGACCGAATGCGACTGCGGGCGGATTGGCACCTGCGGCCACATTGTCGCTGTCCTTGACGCCGCGCTTTCTCAACTGAGCGAGCCCTCGCGCGAAGAGGAGTGGCTGCGAATCGCGGAAGTGCTGGAGCGCCCCAAATGGTCGAGGGCCCTGGCTGCCCTGGGTCAAATCGCCTCCACGGAGGAGGAAAGGGGCCCGGCGCAGAAAATCCTCTGTTCTTGGCAGCTCCGAGAGAGAGGCCCTTCCCTGGAGCTCCAGCCGCTCGTCCACACCCAAACCAAGAAAGGCGGCTGGTCCTCGGGATCGAGAATCGGTCCCGAAAAGCTGATCCGCCAACATGGGGCTTCACTCGAGCCGCGCGATCTTCAGCTCTGTGCCGACCTGTCCTCGGGTCGCCGCCGAGGGAGTCAGGAGCCGGTCTCGCTGGTTCAAGCCCTGGTCGGCCATCCTCGGGTGTTCTGGAAAGACGGCCGGCTTCAGCCGATTCAAGTCCGCCGGGCGCCCCTGGGATTCGCGGTTCAAGATCGGGACGGAGCGCTCGCCGTGGCTCCCGCGCTGGACGGTCTTCCGCTCAATGACGAAGAACGCCAACTGCTGCGGCGCCAGGAGTCGCAAGGGCCTCTGCGTATTCTGCTCCAGCCGCGCACCCAGACCTGCTGGCTGGTGGAGGTCGCCGAGCGAGCCCGAGCCCTGACCGAGATCCTGGCGAGGTACGGTTCGGTTTTTCCCGCCGAGGCCACCCCCCAGTTGACCGAACAGCTCCTCCGGTTGAAGGACGCGATTCCCTGGAGCTTGCCCGACTCGCTCAAGGGCGAGGAGTGGCCGGAGCCCCCCTCCGCGGTCCTCAGGCTGCGGCTGGCGGATACCGATGACGGCCTGCTTCAAATCGATGCGCGCTTTCGTCCATTGCCGGGCGGCAACCCGGTCGTGCCCGGCGAAGGCCCGGCCGAGCTCTTCGGAACGGTCGAAGGGCGGCGGGTCTTTAAGCGGCGTTCGCTGGATCAGGAAGCGGCGAGCATGCGGGCGAGCCTGTCGGGGCTACCCTTGGAGGGCGCGACCGAAGAGCCCGCGTTCACCTTCCGCTTCGCCGACCCGCAGGCATCCTTCGCGGCGGTCGCCGCGCTTCAGTCCCTGGAGCCGAGCCCATTCGAGATGGACTGGGAGGGCAAGGGCCGGGTGGTGATTACCCACCTTGGGCCGGAGGCGGTCCAGGTCAAGGTCGAGCGGACGAGAGACTGGTTCGGCTTGGCGGGAGGCGCGGAGCTGGATGGCCAGCGGATGGAGTTGGCGGTGCTTCTCGATGCC
>JBGTHI010000576.1:0-1951 GCA_041746295.1 Myxococcaceae bacterium | reverse complement strand
GAACCGAGCGATCAGTCCTGCGCCACGCCGAGCGAATCGAGCGCGGCTCGGTATTGCTCGGCGAGTTCGTCGGCGCCGCTGACGCTGAAGCCGAGGTCGCGGAGGAGGCCGTCTTCGAGCCCGTAGATCCACCCGTGGACGGCCACCCGCTGCCCCTGTCCCCAGGCGCTCCGCATGATCGTCGTCTGGCACACGTTGACGACCTGCTCGATCACGTTCAGCTCGCAGAGCCGCCGCAGCCGAGCGGGGCCGTCGGGGAGCTCGTCGAGGAGGGCGGCGTGCTTGTGCTTCACGTCCTGCACGTGCCGGAGCCAGTTGTCGATCAGCCCGAACTCGCGGTCTTCGAGGGCGGCCAGCACGCCGCCGCAGCCGTAGTGCCCGCACACGATGATGTGCTCGACGTGGAGGACTTCGACGGCGTACTGGACCACGGAGAGGCAGTTGAGGTCTGTGTGCACAACGACGTTCGCCACGTTCCGGTGGACGAACAACTCGCCAGGCCGGAGCCCGACGATCTCGTTGGCCGGGACGCGGCTGTCGGCGCAGCCGATCCACAGGTAGCGCGGCGCCTGCTGGCTGGAGAGGTGGGTAAAGAACTCGGGGTCCCGTTCCCGGATGGTCGTAGCCCACCCCCGGTTGTTGTCGAACAGGTCTTTCAGTGTGCGCATGCGTCGGCTTTCGGGGGATGAGAGGAAGGCGGGGGCACGCCTGTACGGAGATAGGCCGGAGCGGCGTTCCGAGGTCGCCTAAAATACAGGCGAGGCGGGGGATTCGGGTCGGGCCCTTCCACCCGATACCGAATCAGTAGAGTTGAGGCGGGCGGCCCTTCTGCTCCACGACCGCCCGGACGTAGCCTTCCCACTTCCCGATGATCCCGTTCCACTCGGCCGAGGTGAAGTACTCGTCCAGCGGCCTCTCCAGATCGAACTCCGGCATGTAGAGCCCGACCACCCCCCGCTCCAACATCCCATCATCGAGCACACCCTTTTCCCGCAGGATCAAGATCGGCAGCCCGAGCTGGTACGCCATCGCCGGCTCGATGTGCGCCCACGGCGTCGTCAGCCACGTCCCATCGACGACGGACTCCTGAAGCGTGGCGATATCGGTCCGGAAGCGTGCGGCCCCCTTCTCGACGAACGTGCGCCGGAAAGCCACGGTGATGAGGCCGTTGGACTCCAGCATGAGCCGCCGGATCGCCTTGAGCGGGGCGTCCATGTCGTAGTCCGTCACGCCTAGGGTGCGAGGGGCGATGCCCCGACGACCGAGGTAGTCGGTGATCCTCCCGATGAACGCATCCTGCTTGCCGAAGCAGGGCTTGGGATAGCTCAGAAAGACAGAGATGCTCATGGGTCACTCACCGGTTTGATAACCTGATACCAGCCTTGAAGAATGCCACCTTGACTATTGCGATCGGCCTGCCTGAAGGTTGAAGCGGCGGGAGTGGTGTGCGCGAGGTCGTCGTTGGCTGCTGCTCACGCAGGCGACAAACAGTGCGGATACGTCTCATCCATCCAAGCGTTGCGGCGTCGGCTTAGCGTCCCAGGGCGGCGAAAGGCCGCCCGATCTCACCATACTAGGCCGCGCCATTTGCACCGGTAGCAAACACACTGAAAAGCAAGAACGCCCCGAGTACGGCGGCTCCGAACCCGTAGAGCTTCATGTGCCGGATGACCGACGGCACTACCCACTGCGCGAACCTGTGATGCCATCGCCAGGGAATGCCGACGAGGCCGATTGTGGTCACGATGATGATCCAGCCAAAAAGGCGAAATAGGTCGGGCTGCCACATCTCTGAGGAAAATATGACGAGTGAGCCCCCTACCAGCAAGCGCACGACCTGCTCGGCGTAGTGCGCGCTGGCCGAGCTTGCGAAAGCGTTGAGGAACCGCTTGGCGAGCGAAGGCCGAGCGTAGATCGTGACCGCGAGACCTATCAAGAAAAGAGCGAAGGC
>JBGTHI010000575.1:0-2313 GCA_041746295.1 Myxococcaceae bacterium | reverse complement strand
CGAGGCGAGGACCGAGGCGCAGGCCTACCAGGTGCGGGCCTATCGCGACTCCGACCCGGACAACCCGGTTCTCCTTCCACGCCGCCGCATCGTTCAGTATCTGGGCGTCAACGCCTACGAGCTGGTAACGGGCAGCGATCTCTCTTTCGAGTCGAACACCCGATTTTTTGCCGACTTTGGTCTCCGGAGAAGCGAGTCGGCGTTGATCGACGGTGCGCCGACCGCCGATGCCAACTTCATGTACGCCCATCTCAACTTTCGAAGGGGTGGGTTGGCGCTGCGGCTGGGCCGGCAGATCTACGGCGACATGATGGATGTGATCGCCTTCGACGGCCTGACCGCCCGCTATCTCTGGAAGGCAGGGATCGGGGTAGAGGCCTACGGCGGCCTGTGGGTCAGGGGCAGCCAGCTCTTGGGATCCAGCGTCTACCAGCCGGATGGAACGCGGGAGAACGACGATCGGCGGATCGCCCTGGGCGCCACCAACGCCAATGCGGCGCTCGGCGGGATCGAACCGGTCGTCGGCGCTAAGCTGCTGCTCGACGGGCTCCGGGGCTTTGGCGGCTCGATCGGCTACCGCCGATCGATGCTGGGCGGCAAGGTAGATATCGAACGGGCCGCCGCGGAGGTCCGCTATGGGCGCGGGCTGGGCTTCAACGCGCTGGCGGGTGCCGACTATGACCTCTATCAATCGCGGCTGGCGCAGCTGCGGGCTCAGCTTCGCTACGACTGGTCGGTATTCGCGCTGACCGCGGAGGCGATGCGGCTCTCTCCGATCCTCTCGTCCGATTCAATCTGGTACTACTTCTCCACCGCCCCGCGCGACGAAGCGCGCCTCCGGGCGGATCTCACGCCGCTGGGGCCCTTCCGCTACTACCTGCAGGGCGTGGCCAGCCGTTACAATACCCAAGTCAACGATGTGGGCGGTCTCCAGGCGGCGCTGGACGATCTCAGTCTATCCAGCAGCACCACCATCGGCGGAGCCGCCGGCACCTCGGCGCGCTTCGGCCCGGTCCACACCGCCCTGGATGCCACCTACCGAACCGGAGTGGGTGCCAGGCAGCTGTGGCTGGACCTCACCGCCGGCTATGCGCCGAACCGAGGCCGCTACTCGATCGACGCCCGCTTCTCGCTCGCCAACGTCCGAGACTCGTACAATCCGCTGCTGCGCGGGGCCTACTACGGTGCACAGCTCTGGGCGAGCTACCTGCTCACCTCCGCCACCCGCTTCTCCCTGCTGCTTGAGGAGAACGTCAATCCCAAGACCAAGCTCGACAGTCGGGTCTTCCTGCTCTTCGATCTGAGGACCTTCCTGTGAAGTTGTCGTCTCGAAAACCGAAGTTCTGGGTGGTACTGGCGCTGTGGATGGCGGGCGGCCCAGCCCAGGCCGCGACCGGCCGCGAGCGGAACATCGCGGTCTTTCCGGCGCAGCGGATCCCGATCGCCTTCGATCATGCGAAGCACCTGGAAGACGGTGCGGAGTGCGTCAGCTGCCACGATATCGCCACCAAGAGCAACCAGTCCGCGGATCGAAACCTGCCGAAGCACCCCGAATGCGAAACCTGCCACGACATCGAGGCGGCGGCGGCCGGGAAGCCCACCGATCCGAAGGCCGGGTGCAATGACTGCCATCTGGGTTTCGATTTCACAGTTCAGAAAGCGCCGGCCAAGCTGGAGCTCCCCGCGCCCAATCTGATCTTCGATCACCAGGTCCACGTGGCGAAGAAGGTGGAGTGTGCGGTCTGCCATGGCTCGATGACCGATGTGGCGGTCGCCACCCGGACCCAGTTGCCCAAGATGGAGACCTGCCTCTATTGCCACGACGGCAAGCATGCCGAGTCCTCCTGCAAGACCTGCCACCCGGTTGCCCCCTCGGGGAAGCTCCAACAGAGCTTCGCATCCGGAATGCTGCGGCCCGCGCAGGGCAATCCGTTCGGGATCGACCACGGCCCGCGGTACGAGTTCACCCACGCCAACCGCGCCACCCTTAATCGGGCGATCTGCATGGAGTGCCACACCGACTCGCAGTGCCAGAGCTGCCACGACTCGCTCCGGAAGCCGATCTCGGTCCACCCCAACGACTTCATCACGCTCCATCCGGTGCAGGCGCGTCAGCAGATCACCCGCTGCGAGTCCTGTCATCGACAACAGTCTTTCTGCGCCTCCTGCCATGAGAGGGTGGGAGTGGGGCTGGAT
The DNA here is from genome assembly GCA_041746295.1 of Myxococcaceae bacterium. GTDB lineage: Bacteria > Myxococcota > Myxococcia > Myxococcales > Myxococcaceae > JBGTHI01. Next base: position 117 of record JBGTHI010000575.1, on the reverse strand, counting down.
GCCGATCCCTCCCTTCGCGCCAAAAACATTCGAGTGCACCCCGACTACGCGACGTTCGTTCAGAACCCCGGTCCGCTGCACCACGGGATCCAGGCCTCGCGCGACATCACCCAGTGC
>JBGTHI010000574.1:0-14701 GCA_041746295.1 Myxococcaceae bacterium | reverse complement strand
GCGAAGCGGCCTGTCCTTCCGCTGCGGCGGCCTGCACCTTCTCCGCGCGGAGATGGGAGAAGAAGTACTTGAGCAGGAAGGCGACCAGATCCTCGGAGTCGGGCCGCTGCTGGAGTTGCTGCGCCAGCGGGAGGTAGGCCTCGTAGATGTGGCCGCTGGCGTGCTCCCTCACCTCATCGATGTGGCGCTCCGCCCAGAGCTTCTGCGCCTCTACCGGAGATGGCATCTTTCGCCGCTCGAACGGGATGTTGAACTTCTTCTCCAGCGTGGTGAGGGTGGAGAGCTCCTGACCGGAGTTCAGGTTGATCGCCACACCCTTGTTTCCGATCCGGCCAGTTCGACCCACCCGGTGCAGGTAGACCGCCGGGTCCTCGGGCAGGGAGTAGTTGATCACGTGGCCCAAGCCCGAGATATCAATGCCGCGCGCGGCGATGTCGGTGGCCACCATGAAGGCCAGCTCGCCCTTCTTCACCTTGGCCATCACCCGCTCGCGGTCCTTCTGTGCGAGGTCACCGTTGATCAGCTCGGCATCGAAGCCGTTGCGGTTGAGCACCGCCGTCACCAGCTCGGTGTCGTTCCGGGTGTTGCAGAAGATGATCGCGTTGTCCGGCGCCTCCATCTCCAGCACGTAGATCAGGTTCCGGGGCTTGGGGTACTCCTCCGACAGGTCGTAGAGGATGTGCTTGATGTGATCGACCGTCAGCACGTCGCCGGAGAGCAGCAGCGTCTCGGCGTCGGTGGTGTAGCGGGAGATCAGCCGCTCAATGTCCGGCGGCACCGTGGCGGAGAAGAGCAGGACTTGACGGTCCTTGGGAAGCTTGTCGAGGATCCGGGTCACCTCCTCGTAGAAGCCCTGGTTGAGCATCTCGTCCGCTTCGTCCAGCACCACGTGGTTGCAGTGCTCCAGCTTGAGGTTCCCGCGGCCGATGTGATCGAAGATCCGGCCCGGCGTGCCGACGATGATCTGCGCGCCGCCGTGAAGCGCGTCCTCCTGCGCCTTCATCGGTGCTCCGCCATAGATCGCAACTACTTGGACGCCCTTGTGCTTGCCCAGGTCGCTCACCTCGGCTGCCACCTGGAGCGCCAGCTCGCGGGTGGGGCAGAGCACCAGCGCCTTGGCCCGCTTCTCCGCCGGGTCGATCTTCTCCAGCAACGGGAGGCCAAAGGCCGCCGTCTTGCCGGTGCCGGTCTTGGACCGGACGATCAGGTCCTTGCCGGCGAGCGCCGGCGCGAAGGCGCGGGCCTGGACCGGGGTGGGGTGGGTGTAGCCGCGCTCGGCCAGGGCGCGCTGGATCGGCTCGGAGATCTTCAGCGCAACGAAGCTGATGTCAGCGACGTATTCCTGGGGCCGTTCGGCCGGGCTACCGGGGTCTTGAGAATCACTCATCGCGACCGGGCATATCGCTCAGCACAATGGCATGGCAACGTCAGATGGAGGGCGGCTATAGAAAGTGCCCTAGCCCGGATATTTCACAGCGAGAGCGAAACGAGGTGCAGGATGTCGAAGCCGAGGGGGGCAAGCGCAGAGATGACCGAGGAGGCGTGCTGATGCACGCCGCACGAGGAAAGAGCGAGCACGCCGCCCGCAGGCCGACAGACTGTCGCCGCAGTACTCACGCTGTGAAATATCCGGGCTAGATGGCCGTCCGACGAAAAACGCCCGCCAAGCCGCCCAAAGCCCCTGTCGAGCCCCGGGAGGCGGTCGACAGCGGTGAGATCGAGGCCGCGGCGGAGTCGCTCGAGGAGGCGGAGCCGACCACGGCGGAGCTGGTAGAGGCCGAGCTCGAGGAGGAGGGGGCTCAGCCCTTCGGCAAGCCGGTCAAGAGCCTGGCTCCGGTCGAGGTGGACCTTTCAAAGGCCGATGCGCTTCAGCGCTATATGGCCGAGGTGCGGCGCCATCCCCTGCTCACCCGCGAGGCGGAGCATGAGCTGGCGCTGCGGTTCCGGGAGGGAGATCTCAACGCGGCCTACCGTCTGGTGGCCTCGAACCTGAGATTGGTCGTCAAGCTGGCTCACGAGTACCACCGCCACCCGCTCTCTCTGCTGGACCTGATCCAGGAGGGCAACATCGGCCTGATGCAGGCGGTGAAGAAGTACGATCCGGACCGGGGCGTGAAGCTCTCCAGCTATGCCGCCTGGTGGATCCGCGCGTACATCCTCCGCTACATCATGGACAACTGGAAGATGGTGAAGCTGGGGACCACCGAGGCCCAGCGGAAGCTCTTCTTCAAGCTGCGCCAGGAGCAGGAGCGACTTCTCGCCCAGGGATTCGAGGCCAGCCCCAAGCTGCTCGCCGAGCGGCTCAACGTCAGCGAGCAGGACGTGGTGGAGATGGATCAGCGGCTGGGCCACGACGAGCTCTCGCTCGACATTCCGGTATCGGACGACAGCCGCGAGAGCCGGATGGACCGGATGCTGCCTTCCGCCGCGCAGCCGGCCGACGAGCGGTTGGCCAACGAGGAGCTGAAGGAGATCTTCAAGCAGAGGCTGGGCGAGTTCTCCAAGACGCTGAAGGACAAGGACCTCTTCATCTTCGAGAAGCGGCTGATCGCCGACGAGCCGATGACCCTTCAAGAAATCGGCGACCAGTACGGCGTGAGCCGGGAGCGGGCGCGGCAGATCGAGGCGGCGCTGATCAATCGAATCCGCGAGTACCTTCGCGAGAAGATTCCCGACTTCGACCTGGTCGCGGTGCCGCGGTCGGAACGTTAGGCGCGGGAACTCCGAACCTGGCGGCGTTCGAAGGGCGGCGAGATCACGTCATAAACGACGTCCGCTGCGTGATGTGTCAGCTGTCCCCGCTGAACGTCTGTCACCACGAGAGGACCGAATCCCCGACGGACTACCTCGACGGCTTCGGGTAGGGGATTCACGAGATCGCGGAGATCGATTTCATCAGTAACTGGACGACGGAGCGATGTCAAACGGGGAATGGACCAGGGAAACTTGCGCTCGTCGAGCTGGATCTCAGTGGCTGTCGCAATTTCGAGGATGGCCTTGGCCAGCGCGAGCCGGAGCTCGCGATCGACCCTGCTGGGCTCACCGGCTCGCGCCGCAACCAAGGCATCGGCCAGGGCAGCGGCGTTCGGTTCCCCGAGCTCACAAGCGGCGAGACGCAGCAGATCCCAGCCCGGTCCTTTGTTTGGGTTGCGGGGGGCGGTGAGGTCGAGCCAGGGGTTGTCGTCTCGGTCGAGAACCACGGGTTCGATAAAGATCTGGCCTTGGAGCTCCGCTTGGACCGCGGCCTCGAGATAGCCGGTCCGTGCCGTGAGGTGGGTGAGGAAGGCCTCTACCTCGCCGACGGTGGCATCTACCTCCCGCAGTTTCGGCTCCAGATTGGGCTCCTGTTTTCTAGCCGCCTCGAGCCTGCTCAGCGCATATATCGTCACCGCCTTCCAGAGAGCCTCTTCCCTGAGGTCTGGAAGCAGGCGTCGCCGGCCTTCGCGGGCCAGGTAGGAAAGGTCAAACTGGTGGAGCGCAAGCTCCGCCCGCTTGGGCCCCGTCAGCTGGGCTTCGTCCCAGCGCTCCTCCAAGGGCTCGAAGGCGTGCTCGACGTCCACCGTAGGGGGGGTAGTTACTGATTTAGCCCGCGTCTCTAAGATGACGGGCTCAAGGCCTCTGACCAGGCTCATCCACGCTCCCGCTCCTCGATGGTCCGGCGGCCCCCTCCCGAGGCGGATCCCGATGTCGCGGGCAGCGAGATGAATATGGCCCCTCATCGCTCCCAGCGGCCCTCGCCCGATCGCTCGAAGCGCCGCAGCGCGCTGTTGTTGAAGATGGACCGCTCCGTGAGTCATAAACGGGTTCCTCCCGCCAAGAGTATCTTCTTGAAGCCTCAGAAGGTTGTCTCCCGAGGGAGCTTTGTATCTTATTCGCGCACCCGGGCTCGCTCCGCGGGCGGCGAGATCACGTCGTGAATGACCTCCGCGAGCTCCAGTCCGACCTGCGCCCGCTGAACGATGGGAAGAACCCGAGGCGGGAAGTTCCGCTGGATGATCGCGGCCGCCTCATCCGGAGGCTTCAATAGAAGCGAAGGTCGATAGTCGGCGGCATTCGCCGCGGTGAGAACGCGCTTGGCCAGCTCGAATCGGTGGTCGCGAGCGATGACGGAGGGGTTCCCGCCCCTTGAGGCCAACAGGGCGCTCGCCACCGCGGCGGCGTTGGACAATCCGAGGTCCTGCGCGGCGAAGTGGAACAGGTGCCAAGCCACGGGTTTGTCGAGATCACCGGTAGTGCTCAAGTCGAGCCAGGGATTCGGCTTTCCATCCCTGAGCTTGTCCAGGAGGATGGGAGCGGGAAAGCGCTCCGCGGCGACATCGGCATCCGCCGCCTCGATCATGAAATCGGTCCGGGCCCGAAGCTGTTCCAAGAAATCGAATGCTTCGGCGTGGTCGGCATCCAGCTCTGCCTGGGCCTGCACGGGATCGAGCTCTGGCGTTTGAGTCGCTTGAGCCGCCACCATTTCCGGAGAAAGCTCCGCGAGGAGGAAGATGGAGTCCACCAGGTTCAGGGGAAGAGGACGCCTGTTCTCACGGGCGAGGTAGACCAGATCGAACCGTTGCAGCGCCAGCCCTGCTCGGAGGTGCCCAGCCAGGGATGCCTCCCATGCCCGCTCTTTCTCCGAGGTGATCAGCCCGAATTCGAAGTCGTCCATAGGAGGAAGATTGATCGCCGGGGTCTGCGTCTGGTCGATCGCGAGGTTGAGACCATCGACCAGGTTGGACCAGGCGCCCGCGCCACGCCGGTCGACCGGGGGCTTGCCGAGCCTTATGCCAATATCGTCGGCGGCGAAATGGATGTGGCCGTTGTTCTGGTCAGGGTGACCCCTTCCGAGTCGGCGCTGCGCGTCCGCGCGAGGCAGCTGAAGCCTGGACGAACTGGAGACCATGGACTTAAGCCGCTCCGCGAGTGTAGTAGCGCGGGTTGACCAGCCGTTGAACCACGCTTGCCGCAACTTGCTTCAACTCAGCGCGCTGGATCTGCTCCATCGCATCCGGGCCGAACTCCGTCACGAAACCCCGGCTCACATCTTCGGGCGGAGCACCGGCGGGTAGCAGTAGTCTCGGTCGGAAGGGCTCGCCCAGCCGGACCGCGATGTCGTCCGTTGCGTACGTCTGGAAGCCGCCCTGGCGCCCCGACTGGCCCCTCGCGAGCTCCCGCCGCTGCATCACTCTCTGGCTCACGCACTGAGTCATCTCCCGCCTCCCTCAGGATTGTCCTCCCACGTACGCGACCGTTGCCTCCGAGAGGAACTCCCGGTTTCCGGGAAAATGGACTCGGTGTGTTGGTGACAGAGACCCCCAAAGGTCACTCGTGTCACTCGCAGGAAGCGAAGAGCGTAGCCTGGGCCGCGAAGCCGCGGGCCTTGGCCCCGGTAGAGAACGTTTACCGGCGCGCCTCAGCTCAGGCCGGAGAACCGCAGCACGGCCTCGAGGACCGCTCGCAGTCTCGACAGATCCTGGGCGGCCGCGTGAACTCTCGACCAGTCCGCCTCTGCGTACTCGTGAACCAGCAGGTTGCGCATTCCGACCGCTTCCCGCATGCGTCGGGCCAGATCGAGGTCGATGACCCCGTGTTCTGCCAGGAGCTCGAACTCCGCGCCGGCGGAATCGGGAGCTCCCAGCGAGCGATCCGCGATGAGATGTTCAGCGAGGTCGATGCACTCTTCGACGGCCAGAATGAGGTAGAAGGCGCAGAGATCCCGCTTCGCCTCGTCGCCCCGAAAAGCCTCGAGCTCGCTCGTCGACAACCTTGAGATCTGCTCCATTCGGTTCAGTAAGCGCTGTGCTTTCTTCCGAAGAACTTGAGCGGTCACGGCTGCTTCCCGGAAGTCGGTTGCGGCAGGACTCTTCCGAGCGAGGCCCGCATGTAGCGATGGAAGCGAGGCGCGAACTCTCGCCATTCGCGGAAGGCGCGGCGACGGAACTCGACCCACTCCTCGCGCGGACCCTTGAGCAGAATGCCCTTCGCGATTTCGTGTCGAAGCAGCGAGGAGCGAAGCCGATCCAGAAGCACCAGATCTACCTTTCGGCCGACCGCCCGCGCGATGGTCTCGGCGAGACCCCCCAACTCCCAGGCGGTGGGAACGGCTGCGGGGTCCAGGAGAAGCGCGAGATCCAGATCGCTGGTGGGGTGCGTCTTGCCCGATGCCACGGAGCCAAAGACAACCGCGAAAGTGACTTCGGGTCGATCTTTCAAAACCTGTTGTAGAATCGAGAGATCCGCCCGCATGCCGCCGAAGTCTAACACGCCGGGCACGGTGGGGCCGCGGAACTGGTCGCTGCGGATCCCGCCCGACTGGGACTGCCTTTCATCTCCCCCGCGCCCTGGCCATGGCGCTGCGCGCGCGCCTGGAAGCGCTGTAACGGCTACTTCAGCGCGGCCCTCGGCTCCTGAGCCGTCGGGGGCTCCTCGTGGCTCGCGGCGGCCTTGAAGGCCTCGAGCACAGCCCGGGAAGCGCGGTCCAGATATTTACCTTTCCGCACCAGCAGCCCAATGGGCCGGACGTAGTTCCCGTCGGAGAAGGGGCGCGCTACCAGGGTGCCGATGGCGATCTCCTGCTGCACGGCGGCGCCCGGGAGGATCGCGATGCCCAAGCCCAGCTCGACCGCCCGCTTGATGGTTTCGACGTTGTCCATCTCCATTACGGGATTTACCTCCAGCCCCTTATCCCGGAACAGCTTGTCGATCGCCTTGCGGGTGGGCGCCTCGCGATCAAAGGAGACCTGGGGGACGCCGGCCAACGAGGCCAAGGCGATCTTCTTCTGCTGCGCCAGCGGATTGTCTGGCGAGCAGACCACCGACAGCCGGTCGTCGCGGAAGGAAATGATGTCCACGCCGGCGCGCGGCTGCGGATAGGCGACGATACCGATCTCCGCCGCGCCCAGGATCACGTCGTCGTAGACCTGATCGCTGCGGCGGTAGTTGAGGCGGAAGTTGACCTTGGGATGGGTCTTGAGCAACTCGCGCTGGATGCTCTGCAGCTCGTGCAGACCGACCGAGTAGATGGCCGAGACCGAGGTGGTGCCGACCACCTCCTTGCTCTGCTCGCGGATCTCCTGCTCCACCTCGCTGAAGCGGGCCAGGATCTCCTTGCAGCCGCGGAAGAGCCGTTCACCCGCGGGGGTCGGCGTCACCTGGCGCGCGCTCCGCGAGAGCAGCTTCTGCTCGTAGCGGGTCTCCAGCGCACGGATCTGCTGGCTCACCGCCGACTGGGTCACGTGGTTCAGTTGAGCGGCGCGCGAGAAGGAGCCGGTCTCAACCACGTCGCAGAACATCTTCAGGGATTCGAGCTGCATACAGTCTCCTATTAGGAGGCTATATAATTAGCAGTACTGTCTTTTTTCAAGAGGGTCATAAGGACCCGGGGCGGATGCTGAGATGGGCGCTCGCAGCGCCCAAGATGAGTAGAGCGGCCCCGAAAATCGACTGCTTACGGCCATGCTCCGCACGATCTCCACAGTGAGGGCACAATCGTTGGCGGCGATGCCGGCGCACTCCACCGGCCCCAGCAGGCCCCGGAAACCTAAAGCCAGTAGATAAAGCCCACCCGCCAACAGCGAGGCGATGAGCGCCCAGACAACCGACCGCTTCACTGCCTTGCCTGCACCATCGATTCCAGCCGGGTGAGGGCAGTCCGCAGGCTCGGAAGCTCAGGCCCAAACGAAAATCGGACAAATGAGCGGTAGCGCGAGGCGCTCGCGCTGCGGCGCTTGCCCGGGTTGACGTCGAAGAATTCGCCGGGAACGGTGATGATCTTCTCGTCCAGCGCGGCGCGGAAGAAGCCCATGCCCTCGTTGAGCGGCGGGGGGAGGTCGGCCACGTCGCCCCAGATGTAGAAGGTGCCGTCCGGGGGACCGTCGGTCTTCACCCCCAGGGCTCGCAGCCGCTCGTGGAGGAAGTCGCGCTTCTCGCGGAAGGTTCGCTGGATGGCCCAGGTCTCCTCGCGCACCAGCGCATCGTCGAAGAGCGAGATCGCAGCGCGCTGCAGGGGTTTGTTGCCGCCGCCGTCCAGGAAGGAGCCGGCGCTGGCGGCCGCGTCGATCACCTGACGAGGTCCCAGACACCACGTAATCCGCCAGCCGGGGTAGCGCCAGTTCTTGGTGAGCCCGTCGAAGAGCACCACGGGATCGCGGTCCACATCCTCCACGTACCTTGCCGCGCTTTCCACCGGCAGCTCTCCTTCGGGTCGGCTTGGGGGCCGGTTCCAGAGATAGTGCGAGTAGAACTCGTCGATCAGCAGGGTGCAGTCCAGCTCCCGGGAGAGGTCCACCCAGCGGCCCAGCTCGTCGCCGCCTACCAGCTCTCCGGTGGGATTGCGCGGATTGGAGAAGAGCAGGGCGGAGAGGCCCCGTCCCAGGATCTCCCGACGCAGGTCGGTGGCGTTGAACTGGCGCTTCTGCTCCCGATCGGGCAGCACCGGAATCGAGGTGAAGGCCTTGAAGACGTCGAGCAGCTCCTCGTAGGCGGTGTAGTCGGGAAGGAAGTGGCCCAGGTTCACATGGCCCAGACTGGCCGCGCAGCGGGTGAGCGAGGTGCGGCCGCCGCCGGCGACGCAGACATTCTCGGCGGTGTACTGCGAGGGAAGCCCCCGTCGATAGAGCCGATTGTAGAGCGCGGCAATCGCCTCGCGCAGCTCGTACAGGCCGGCCACCGGGGCATATTCCAGATCGTCAACGTGGATCGAGACGTTGGCCACCCTCGGCGGCGCGCCTGGCAGCGGGCCTGTCTCCGGCTGTCCCTGCCCCAAATTGCACCAGTCCGGATGGTTCGGGGTGTAGCCGTGCCGTGCGGCCTCGGTGGTGACGTAGATCACGCCGGTTCGGGGAACCGGCCGGAATGCGGCGATAGAAAGCTCCATCCCCTCCTTCTAATGCTGCAGCCTCAGCAGGAACAGGTCGGTCTTTGTCGGGACCCGGACGCCGGTACAGCCGCCACCACCGGGCGACGATGATCCGGGCTAGGTAGCGGCGCCGGGGGAAGCGGAAGGAGCTGGGCTCTCGCGGCTCCGAAGAGGCCGCTCGCCGCCCATCACCACCAGCACCACGCCGCAGAGGATGATCGACATCCCCAACCAGGCGCTGGGACCGAAGGGCTCACCCGCAATTCCGACCCCCAACAGCACCGCGATCACCGGATTGACGTAGGCGTAGCTGGTGGCGAGCTGCGGTCGGACGTTTCTCAGGAGGAACTGGTAGGCATTGTAGGCGACCAGCGAGCCGAAGACGATCAGGTAGAGCACGGCGGCGGTGGATTTGAGCGAGGGCATCGCGGTGATCCGGTCTCCACGAACGAAGGCCAGCCCGAGCAGCGCCGCTCCGCCGATCACCATCTGCAGCGCGGCGCCGGTGAACCCCTTGGGCAGGTCCAGGTGCCTGCTCCAGACCGAGCCGAGCGACCAGTTGGCCGCGGAGAGGAGCAGCAGCACCGCGCCCAGCGGATAGGCGCGCAGGTCACCGTGCAGGTTGAGCACTAGGACTCCCAGGAGCCCCAACCCCAACCCGAGCCAATCGCGCGGAGGTGGCCAGCGGCCGAAAAGGCCGCCGAAGAGCGAAGCCCAGATGGGAGTGGAGGCGATCATCACCGCGGCGATGCTCGAGGTGACCCACTGCTGGGCATAGGAGACCAGGCCGTTGCCCCCGACCAGGAGCAGGATCCCCACGATCGCCGAAGCCCGCCACTGAGCGGCGGTGGGCCAGGGCTCCCCCTTCCACTTGGCGAAGATCCAGAGGATGAGCCCGGCCGGGAGGTAGCGCATCCCGGCCATCATGAAGGGGGGGAAGCTCTGAATCGCGTAGCGCATCGCCAGGTAGGTCGAACCCCAGATGACATAGAGGGCGAACAGCGCGAAGGCGACCTTGCCGCGCGCGGGGGATTGGGACTCTGGAGACGGAGCGGACTTTGCCCCTTCGCTCATCTGATTCAAGGCGCCCTCCCGGTCGCGAGCTCCAGTCGGGCAGCCACCGTGGTCGTTAGCCGTCGGAAGGCGTCGGCGCTCGACCATGGTGCGAGGCTTTACAGTGGAGTCGGGTCTTTGAAGGAGGGGTCCTCCGGGCAACCGAGGTCGAAGTTATCCACCAAGTTGTCGGCATCGTTATCCGCGCCGTCTCGGCAAAGGGCACCTGTTTCGTCGGCTACCCAGGGAACGATGTGGAAGGTGAAGTTCCCTGATTCAGCGGAGCTATCGACCACCACCAACAGCTCCTCTCCAACTACGAGCCTTCGCTTAAGGACTTTGATGCCGGTGAAGACATCGCCCGCATCCTTCGCACAGGCAACGGTCGTCTTAGCGGTGCAGCTGTTGAGCAGGTAGAGCACGGGGATCATTCCCGTCCCGGTTGAGTCCTCGCGCTGGCGAGCGGTTATTACGAAGTCGCCGGTTGCTGGCGCCTTGAATCGATAGCTGAAGTCTTCAGCGTCGGTCTTCTCTCCGCTGCAATCCGCCAACGAGTACTGATTGCCCTTGCCGATGGTCGCACCCGATAGGTGAATTGGAGTGGCGGAAGGGAGCGCCGTATCGGCGCAGCTCAGGTTGCTGCAGACCGCTGCCGTGGCGCAGTCGGTATCCAGGCAGTCCACCGTGCCATCCCCATCGTTATCCGCCCCGTCGCCACAGGCGGCCGCCGTTTCCGTGGCGGTCTTACGGTTGACGTGCAGCCGGAAGGTCCCCTGCCCATCGAGCGTGGCGCTGTCTACCACTATGATCACCTTCTCACCTGCGGCCAGCGTCGCGGTCAGCTTGGAGGCCAGCGGGCTGATCCCGTTGTCGTCGCAGGCCAGCTCCGCTCCACTACAGCTATCCCGGCGCAGATAGATGAGCGTGTTGGCAACCGATCCAGATGTGTCGAAGACGAACTCGCCTGCCTCGAGTGCGGCCCAGGAGAAGGTTCGTTCGTACCCCACGTCCCCGGTCAGCTCGTTGGCGCCGCAGGTCGATCCTTGAAACCGGCGCTTGCCGCCCGCGTCCTGCCGATTGTTGCCGGTCACGTTGACCGGGAGCGCGGTACCCAGCGCCTGATCCGCACATTCCGCTTCGGTCGTGGGACAGCCACTGGTGCAAGAAAGTGCGGTCCCACAGCCGTCGTCCACGCTGCTACAGGAGACCTGAAGCTCTTCGCAGGTCTTGGAGACGCAGGCTGAAGAACCGCCGTCGCCGCCGTCGCTCTCCGGAAGCGGATCGGGACCCTGGGTGACCGGATCGTCGCCGCCGCACGCCATGAACAGCATGAACAGAGAGAGACCGAGAACCGCAACCGCCGCTGGGAGTCGGGAAGTCATCTGAATGTTGGAACCTTAGGAAGGACGGCTTTTTTTGGTAAGTACCGCTCGGTCACTCAAGACAAATCACGCGAGGTTAGATGGCCTTCACTGTTCGGTTTCCAATACGTTTCGACCACGTCGACCACGCGCGACTGGTCTACTTCCCGCGCTTCTTCGGCTTCTGCCACGACGCCTTCGACGACTTCTTCGGCGCCGAATTGGGGCTCACGTATGCCCAGTTTATCGAGAGCCGGCAAGTCGGGTTCCCGGTCGTGCACGCTGACTCGGACTTCAAGCGGCCGTTCCGATTCGGCGATCGCTGCCGCTTGGAGATGGAGACTCTCAAGACGAGTGGCGGCTCCGCCACCCACCGCTACCGCTTCTATCTGGGCGAGGAGACAGCGCTTCGCGCGGAGGTCCGAATCATCACCGCCGCAGTGCAAATGGAGCCGTTCGGTCCCACCACTGTCCCCGACGATGTCCGCGCCGCGTTCGACCGCCACCTGGCCGGTTAGTCGCCTTCGGATTTCGCCTTCTCTTCGCTGGCCTCTTCCGCCGCGACATCCGCCTCGGTGGGTGGCTCGTCGCGGGTCTCGGCCTCGGTGTTGACCTCCCCGGCCAGCTCGGAGTCCTCCAGGAAGCCCACCGGCTCGCCCGCCTTGTTGAAGAACCGCACCGCCTTCGGGCTGAGCGCCATCATCGACTCCGCGGTTGTGGCAGGCACCAGCGAGTGCTCGATCATCGCCGGCTCCGGCCGCTCCACCACCGCCAGCACCCCTTCCTCGAGCTGCCTGGCTTGCGCCTCGGAGACCTCGAGCCGCCGCAGCTTTCCCTTGCGGGTGATGAAGTGGAAACGGTGGTCGCCCGGCTCGATCGCTACCTGAGTCGCATAGACCAGCTCGCGCAGCCGCTTGTCCGCCTCCTGCTGTTTGAGCGCCTCGAGCCGTTGGAACGACTTGCTCCCCGGAAGCGCCAGCGGTGGGAGCCGGGGGATCGGCGCTGCGCGGGGCGGAGCGACGGGACAGGAGACCGGCTTCGCGGGCGGTTTTGGCTTCTGTTTCGCGCGCTCTTCCGCCTGCCGCGCGTCTTGCTCGCTCACCAGGCCGGCCTTGAGCAGCTTGTCTCGAAGGTTTTGCATCGAGCGCTCTCTTCTAGCCGGATGCTCGCAAGGTGCAAGATGCAAGGCTGGAGCTTGCTGCTCTCTCTTGCCCTCTTGGGAACGGCCACGTAGGGTTTTTGCGCCTTGGATCGTTCACGCCTCCCAGCACTGCTGTTCCTGTTCGCACCGCTCGCCGCTCTCTTGACGGGAGCTCCGGGCTGCTCCGACTCGGTCGACTCCGCCGCGAAGAAGCGGATCTTCTCTCCAGAGGATCCGCCTCAGATGATCGCCGCGAGCAGGGAGAAGATCGACGTCGCGGCCATCCCCAAGGACGAAAAGCTGCGAACCCGGGTGCTGCATATGCCGGCGGCGGAGGCGGTGGAGCGGCTGGGGGCGCACGTTTACAACGCCAACGTCTCGTTCGAGTGGACGGCGCGCGGCCGCACCACCCGGTTGAACGAGACCCGCACGCTCACCTCGGACAAAGGCGGCCTCTCCGGGGACTTCGCTTTGGGAGTGGAGAACTCGCGCGACCAGGGGCTGGAGGTTCACCGGATCAAGACGGTGGTCTACGCGCGGAGCCGCTACGGGCCGTTCCGCCAGCGCCTGCGGGATCGAGGGATGGCGGAGCGCGAGCGGGAGGAGCTCTACGGCGCGCTTCGCGATCTCGATCTCCTGGTGGGTGAGCGACTCAAGCTGACTTCGCGCGGGAAGGGACGTTACGATGGGCGGGAGGTGATCGACTTCACCGTGTCTCTGGGGCCGCCCGCCAAAGAGGGATTCCTAGCCGAGCAGAAGACGCTCGTGCCCTTGGAGCTGGCGAAGAAGGGTGCGGATCCCGCCACGACCCGGCGGTTCAACTTTTCTTCGAAGAGGCAGCCCCGGTCGGTGGAGGGGGGGCTGCGGGTTGATGTGGAGACGGGCGTGGTGCTGAAGGCCGATCTGGTGGCGAACCTCACCGCCCCCGCGCCGAGCAAAGAGAGCGATGAAGCCTCCCTTCAGCTGAAGCTCGAAAGCGAGGTCAGACGGATCGGCGTTCCTCCGAAGCTCGCTCGGCCCGCGGCCTTTTTGTTGGACGGGGACAAACCCGTAGGCATTGCAGACGCGCTTGACCGGTTCGGCATCCCAAGAGGGGAGAAGTCGGACGCCGGCACCGCTTCACCCACGCCTGAAGATGATGAGGGCTAAGGTGGGGTATTAGCGCAGATACACCGCTGCAGCTATCTGTGGCGATTTAATTGACCGAGTACCCCCTACACCTACAATCCAGTCAGAGCGATGCAGCGCTCCTGTGAAGTTCTTGTCCAGGTGTTTCGAACGGGGTTGGAGGTCGTAATGGAACGCAAAGGGATGAACGGTACGGCGGCCGTGGCAATCGAGGGCGGTCAGGTGAAGCGCGCGCTGGGCAGCAATGCGACCCTCGGCTCGCTAGGCTCTCTCGGTTCAGACGAAGAGCGCGTATTGCGGATGCGGCACGGCGCCCCGGTCGATCTCTCGGCTCCGCTGCCCCGTGCTGCCGGCAGGAACGCCGAATTGGCTGACGAGCTCACGCTGATCGAGATGCAACTGCTCCGCGCGATGCGTGCTCATGGTCGCGAGCCGGGTCCCCGCCACGGTCTGCTTCAGATCCCTCCGGCGCCGGTGGCCACGCAGTCGCGAACCAAGGACAAGATCGTCCGCGCGCTCCGTAAGAAGCGGTAGCGAGCTCTAGCTGTTTAGGATCTCGACCCAGGCGTCACCCGCCTCGGTCAACGGCGGAGGAGGAGATCCCTCCGCATCTCGATTCCAGTGGTCGCGCAACCACGCGCCCGCGGCCGGGTTCCTCCAATAGTCTTCGTCGAAGCGCGTCCGCAGCTCGCGCTGCAGTCGGGTGGCCCCCGCCGCCCCGGTGAGTCGAGCCGGCGTCTCATGCCGCTCCTCCGCATCTCTCAGGAAGAATCCCCGCGGCACGGCCACCACGCTCAGCGCCTCCCGCATTTCGGTCTCGTAAAACTCGATGCGCTCCGCCTCCGGTCCCTCTGAGAAGACGCTCGGTTGGTAGCGCCAGAGCGCGCAGTCCCGACGCGCCCTCCAAAGGGCCTGAAGCGCGGCGAGCTTCGCCGCGTCGCGAGCGTTGTGCGGAGCGAGCCCCAAGGTCTTCCGTAGCCAGCGGCCGTCGGTCAAGAATCCCCTGAAAAAATGGGCGGTGGTTTCGAGAGCGCCGGGCTCGATGAAGCGGCGCTCCAGGAGGGGCCGCTTGGGATCGAGGTGGGCCCAGAGCTGCGCCCTTCCGGTGGTGTCGAGCAGCGCCCCGTAGCCTTCCAGTCCGGTCACCGGTGGTGAGACGAGCCGGATGCGGGCCGG
>JBGTHI010000573.1:0-1860 GCA_041746295.1 Myxococcaceae bacterium | reverse complement strand
GGTGTCGCGCACCAGCGCCTGCGTCGGAGTCAACCCCAGGTCGGGTCCCGATTCCATCCCCACGATCTAGCCCGCTAGCCCGGGCTAGCGGATCGCCTTCAAATTGAAGGGGTACTCGATCGGGTGCTCGCGTCCATCCGGCGGTTTGGGAAAGCTCATCGCCGTCAACACGCTGATCACGCAATCGTTCAGCTTCTCGTCATGAAGGCTGGAGCCCTTTGGCAGCACCTTGGCGCTCTTCACCAGACCTTCGGCGGTGATGGTCCAGGAGGTCCGCAGCTTGCCCTCCACCACGTTCGCTTTGCCCGCGAGGATCTGCTCGTAGCATTCCTGGATCCCGGGCTGGTGCGCCTGGACCACCTTGCGAATCGAGTCCTGATTAAATGGCATTTTGGTTACGTCCGGACCGGTCGCCGCGTCGATCCCGCTGTCGGGCGCGGCCGCGAAGGACGAGACGGCGCAAAGCGCAGCGCTCAGGAGCCAGCCCCAGGTATAGTTCAGCTGCTTCGGCTTCATCTCGTGTCACTCCTTCAGGAGGTTTGCTGAAATCACCAGACGCTGGATCTCGCTGGTTCCTTCATACACCTCGGTGATCCGCGCATCGCGGACGTGTCGTTCAGCATCGAACTCCTTGCTGTAGCCCTGGCCGCCGAAGATTTGCAGCCCTTTATTGGCCACCCGGCTGGCCATCTCCGAGGCGTAGAGCTTGGCCATCGAGCTCTCCGCGGAGTGTCGCACCCCGAGCTCCTTGAGGGTGGCCGCTTGCCAGGTGAGGAGACGTGCGGCGTCGAGCTCGGTGGCCATGTCGGCCAACATGAACTGGATCGCCTGGTGCTCGCGGATGGGCTGGCCGAAGGTCCTGCGCTCACCGCTGTAGGCCAGCGCTTCCTCGAAAGCGGCCCTGGCGATACCCAGGGCCTGCGCGGCGATTCCAATCCTGCCCCCATCCAGGGTGCCCATAGCGATCTTGAAGCCGTCGCCCTCTTTCCCCAGCCGGTTGCGGCCCGGAACGCGGCAATCCTCGAAGAAGATCGAGCAGGAGTGTGCGGCGCTGATCCCCATCTTCCGATCGGGCGGCGCGCGGTTGAAGCCGGGCGTGTCGGTGGGGATCAGAAAGGCGGAGATGCCCCGGTTGCCCGCCGCCTTGTCGGTCATCGCGAAGAGCAGGATGGCGTCCGCGTGCGGACCGTTGGTGATCCAGTTCTTGGAGCCATTGATCAGATACGAGTCGCCGTCCTTTAGCGCGACCGTCTTCTGCGCCGCGGCGTCCGACCCGGCCTCCGGTTCGGTCAGGCCGAAGCAGCCCAGCTTTTCCCCGCTCGCGAACGGTTTGAGAAATTCGGCCTTTTGGGCGTCGGTCCCGAACTTCAAGACCGGATCGCAGTAGAGCGAGTTGTTCACGCTGGCGATCACGCCGGTGGAGGCGCAGCCGCGCGACAGCTCCTCGATGGCGATGGCGTAGCTGAGCGCATCGAGCCCCGCCCCCCCCTGCTCTTCAGGCACGCAGACGCCGAGCAGCCCCAGCTCACCCAGCCGCTTGACCGCGGCCGTGGGAAACTCATGCCGCTCGTCCCAGCCGCGCGCGTTCGGCTGGAGCTCGCGCGCCGCCAGCTCGCGGCAGGTCTTCTGGATTTCGCGCTGAACGTCCGTGAGCTCGAAGATCATCAGAGGGGCAGTGTAGCGCCGCCACCGCCGCGATGTTCAGCAAACTACCGGCCGGCGAAGGACGGTGGCCGCTTGGCCAGGAAGGCGTCCATCCCCTCCCGCCGGTCTTGAGTGGCGAAGAGCCGGCCGAAGGTCTCCCGCTCCAACGCCAGGCCGCCGCTCAGCTCCATCTCCGCTCCCCGGCAGACCACCCGC
>JBGTHI010000572.1:0-2740 GCA_041746295.1 Myxococcaceae bacterium | reverse complement strand
CGACTCGAGCACGGTCGAT
Source organism: Myxococcaceae bacterium (assembly GCA_041746295.1). Lineage (GTDB taxonomy): Bacteria > Myxococcota > Myxococcia > Myxococcales > Myxococcaceae > JBGTHI01. Next base: position 2,721 of record JBGTHI010000572.1, on the reverse strand, counting down.
CGAGTGCTCTTGGAGAGCGCCCGCGAGCTCCTTCAGCTCTGCTCGGATGTCGTCGGCACGAGACGGTGAGTCTGGGTTGAGGAACAACACGAGCTCAAGGAACGCCTCGTGACGTCGCTGGGCGGTGCTCTGGCGGAGGGAGCCCGGGTCGTAGGGGGTGGCGGAGAGGACCAGGAGCCTTCGTCCAAGGAGGTACTTCACCTGCGGCGTCGGTTCGTTGCCTAGGAACTCTTTGGTCATACGGTGGAACTCATCAACGACGATCAGTGATGGCTTGAGCTTTTCCAGTGCGTACCGGGCGAGTACAGCTCGCATCCCACCGATAATGGTGCGTCGGTTCTTCCTGGCTGCTCCCGGGTCATCAAGCCACGTCAGCCACTGGGAATCCACCCGATTCAGGAAGGAAACGCGCAGTGCGCGCGGGATCTGCGACGGTTTGGCATTCTCGAAGCGAACCGGGTTCACTCTGCGCCGAAACAGAGCCTGAATCTCACTGTCGTATTGGAGTGCGGGCCACTCCCGTTCGAGGATTCGGAGGATCAGCGCGCGCTCGCGGTAGTCACCCTCGTGGTCGGCGTGAAGATCCTTGGTGGGCGTGAGTCCGAGCAAGACCCCCGAGCTGGGAACGTCAGCCTGGGACTCCAGGCATAGCGACCTCACGGACTGTGCACGCAGTGGACCGGCCTCGAGCCTCGACAGGTTTTGGCGGGTGATGTGCATGCTCGGTGCGATGTAGAGAACGTTGCCCGCTCGCCGGGCCATCGCCTGTGCGATCACGCCTTGTGCGACTTTCGTCTTCCCGAGCCCGACCTCGTCAGCGACCAGGAACCTCTTTTGATCTTCATTGAAGATCCGGCGGTAGGCATACCGCGCCGTGGCCTCCTGGAACGGCATGAGGCGAAGTTCGCCGAGTCGATCGTCGGAGCGGCTGCTCATCTAGGGACCGCCTTCAATAGTCCCCAGACCTGAACCAACTGCGCGAACTCCGGGTCGTCGGCTACTGACCCGATGAGGCCGTCAAGAGTCTCTACGTACGCGGTCGCCCTGGGACTGTAGAGGTTCGCAAGGAGCCGTTCTAGGATCGGCGGGTTCACGGCGGCGCCGGCCTCGTTCGGAGAGCCCGGAACCCGGTCCGACGTTGAATTAGGTGGGTCCGATTGCGGGACTCCGACCTTCCAGGCGAGATCGCGGAGGAACTGCGGCTTCATCTCCCGCATGAGCTGGGCCTTGGCGTCCTCGGCAGACCAGTCGCGTTCACCGACGAGGCTCATCAGCAAGACCACCGTGTGCGATTCGCTGGCTTCGCGGAGGGTAACTGACAGGAAACGGGTCACCTTTGCACCGGGCGGAAGGTCGATGGTGCACGAGAGTTCGTGGTCGCCGTCCCGGTTCAGAGGGGTTGCCACCCCCGGATAGGCGTGGGGTGCTGCGGTGGCGGCAACGATGGACGGCCAGGTCCCCGCGGCCGGGTTGAGTTTGATGGTGACCGACAGGGACCTCTTCCCATCGATAACGGTCAGGTCCCCTTGGGCTGCTGCTGAAGCGAGCGACCTACGCGCGTCCTTCAGCCAATCCGGGTCGTCCGCTTCCTTCTCTGTGGCATCCCGGGTGAGAGGCACAAGGAGGTCGCCGAACTCGAGTGAGTCGACGAGGTCCGCTCGCTTTCGAAGGAGGTCTGAGACCTTCAACTTCTTTGCCGGCATCTCGCCGAACAACGCGACCTCGACGTTGCGCCCCCATCCGGACGGCGACGCGTTTGCACTGGTCAACACGATTGCAGTGCGCGTCTTGTTGGTCGCAAAGTACATCTTCGCGTGAAGTCCTCGGAGTCTGTCCGAATGCCCTGTCGCGTCCCCCTCCGCGACGATCGGTTCGTCAAGCTCGACGACGTGCGGTGTGTCGCTGAGGTCCTCACGGAGTTGGTGTACGTCGTAAAGGTCGAAGATTGCATCGTCGACGTCGACCGGGCGAGTCACGAGCGCCCGGGTTCCAGCGCCAGCTTGATTCGCCAGCTTCTTCAGGAACGACGGGCGCACGAACGGAGAGATGATGAGGAGGTCGTCTCCTGTCAACGTTCCCAGCACCGAGTCGGTGGCGTCGTCCCCAGGGGAGAACAGTCGTACGCCCACATTCTCAAGCGACGGCAGCGGCTCGAACCGAATCGAGTCAAGGAGAGCCCCCACTCGACGGCACTCCGCGCGTGCCGCTGCGTCCGATGTGACGAACCGCTCCAGCTGCCTGATCGCCTCACCAAGACCAGGCACCTTGGCACCTCCGGAGGCGGCTTCGTCAAGGACGACCACGAAGTCCCAAGACGTATCGACGGTGAGGTTCCTGCTTGAGAGCACGACCCTTCTGTGCTTGGCCCCCGAGGCGGGATCGCGGTACTCAAGGACAAGCAACTTCGGGTGGAACGACGCGTTTGGCTGAGAGCAGATGACAACAGCTTCCTCGACCAAAGCGAGAAGCTCTGGTCTTACATGAGGCGGCACGTTGATGCGGTCACCTTGGACAAGGAGTGTGATCCTCTTGCCGAGCTCGAAGATCCGCTGTACGCCGAGCGGGGTGTTCTGCTCGGACTCATCGGAGCCGTCGGCGAACAGCGGAATCGCGATCAGCGTGGCAGCGTCCAGGCTGTAGGCCGTGCCGAGTGCGTGCTCGAGCTCGAAGTCGCCGGGGGGCGTCAGCACATCCCGTAGTGACGAACGTGTTCCCGGTGCC
>JBGTHI010000571.1:0-5239 GCA_041746295.1 Myxococcaceae bacterium | reverse complement strand
GCGTACAGCTCATGGCGGAGGATAGGATGGTGCTCGCTCGACTCGACCCGCAGCCGACGCACCGAGTTTCGTTCTCCTACGGCTATGAAACCACAGCGCGGCTGGTGTGGGACGCGCCGCGGGAGCGGTTTGTTCGGCTGTGGAGTTGTTGCTGAGTCAAGTTCCCCGGCAAGTAGGCAAGGTGCGGCGGTCAGGTTCACGCCGCAGCTGTCTCCTTTACGACAAAGGCAGCACAAAATCTCTTCAGGCCCGCACGGATCAGGACAAGGGATTGGGTACCCACCGGCGCTTCGTCTTCCTTGCGCTTTGGAATTATACCGGACATATTACTTGTTGTCAACAACTAAATAGGATACCTTGCCCGGCATTCTTGCAAATCGGATCGGATCCGCGCGACCACTAAGCGGGGGCGAAGCACTGGTCATCGGCCTTGGCGTTGCCAGCGGTGATATCGGCTCGCACGTGAGTCTCGTGCTGGCTGAGCACTCCATGACACCCCGGCAGTATCATGTGTTGAGGATGCTGCGCGGTGCGGGCGCGGAGGGCCTGAGCCACGCGGACATCGGGAAGCGCCTGTTGGCTCGCGCCCCCGACGTGACCCGTATGATGGACCAGCTCGAACGACAGGAGTGGATCTCGAGAGAGCCATCGGAATTCGATCGCCGCATTGTCATTCACCGCATTACCGACGAAGGTCAAGAGATGCTCGTAACTGTTGCTCCGGCACTGGGCGCGCTCTACAACGACCTGCAGGCCTTTCTCGGATCCAGGGCGAGCGCTCAATTGCTTGGCCTGTGTGAGCGCGTAATCGCGTTCTCGCAGCAGTACGAGTCCGTCACGGCTGGAGCTGCCTGAATGACGGCGCGCGCAGAGCCTGACCGCTGGGTAGTGTGGAAAGCCATCGCACCGCCGTTTGGGTTGTTCATCGTCGGCATGGGAGGTGCAAAGCTGAACGGAATCAGTGAGAGCGCGAGTCAGTTGGGTATGGATCCCCGTCTTGTAATCCTCGGCGGGCTCCTGGAAGTCATTCTGGGTCTTCTCATATTCTTCCGGCCGACTCGTTTGCCGGCCGCCGTTACCTGCTCTGTCTGGCTCGCCGCCGTGAGCGGGCAGCAATGGATGAATGGATATGAAGGACCGGTGCCGATTGCCGCGCTGCTCGCACTCGGCACCATGAGCATTGCCCTATACGAATGGCGCCATCGGACTTCTGCGATGTTCCGCTTTCCGCAGCCGCTCGCTCTTCCGCCGTCGGGGGCTGGTGGCGCCGTGGCTTTTCTCGTGTCACTCGTGGGGGTGTCTTTCCTCGTACGCTGGTCGATCGGGGGCACCGCTTTCTGGCTGTGTATTCCCTTGCTCGCTATTGGGGATCTCGCGCAGCGTGGCAAGCTGCAGGATGGTACGGAAGTTTTGCGCACACTCCTGACCTACCTCCTCGTGCTCGGAATTGGAGTCAGCAGCTGGTGGGGCTTCGTCGGCCACTACTTCATGTCCGACACTGTTGCCGCCTCGGTCGGCTGGGATACGGGCAGTCCCTTTCAGCTCGAACTCGCATTCTACCACCTTGGGTTCGGCATCGTTGGCCTGATGTGCCTGTGGTTTCGCGATGATTTCTGGGTCGCGGCACTTGTGCCCGTGTGCGTGTTTGCGTTCGGCGCCGCTTCAGTTCACATCGCAGAATACGTGAGGCACGGGAATACGGCGCCGGGAAACTGGGGGTTTGCCATGTTATTTGGTGACGTAGTCATCCCGGCGGCGATGTTGAGTCTCCTATGGCTCTATCGGCGCCGAGTGACGCTTGACAGTTCAGCTATGCCTTCGCAAAGGGTCGCGGCGGCTGGTGGAGGTTCCACGTTGGACAACTCCTGATGTGTGTGCTGTTTCTGTTCGCTAGGTGACTGCTCTACGCGTACCTGGTCACCCGCGAGGATTTTCCCGCCCACGAGGCCGCGAAGAGTGGAATGAACTTCGGGTGCCTCCGTGGCATGATCGAGCACATGCTTTTTCCGACTGTGCTGTGAGCCGGCCCGCGGTGCGGTGTTCGCCACGCGTACCTTTTCGTTCACCGCGCATGAGCTTTCGCCGGAGACTGAGCATGCGGGTCTCGTATCACGGCCCGAGGTGCGTCACAGCCCTTAGACTCGTTGGACTGACAAGGCCCTTATACTCGTTGGACTGACAAGCGACGGAGACGCTCATGCTTCAGACGAAAATGGCGCCAGCGAGTGCGGTATTGCGGCCCTTCGTCTGGGCGTATGGCATGACAACGGGTCGGGTCGACTCCGTCCCGCTCGTTATCCCGCTGCCGGCACGCCCCAAGCAACTCCTGATGTTCTTTTTCGCAGATCGTTACCGCGTGCATCGTCCCGGGTCGGATCACAGGGAGGCCGCGCCGCGTGTCACCGTCGTGGGTCCGCAGACATGCTCGCGAGCTGGCCTGTCCGTCTTTGGCCGCATCGACAACTTCACCATTCATTTCCAGCCATCTGGCTTCAACCGGCTGTTCGGCATCCCCATGACGGAACTGACGGATGCCGTGTGCGACGCGCACGCCGTCATCGGACCTGAGATCCCGGCGCTCGAACACGAGCTGGGTGGCACTCCCGGCTTTTCCGAGCGAATCCAGCTCATCGAAAAACGCCTGATCCGTCTGCTCGGCCGCCACGATCCTCCCAATGCGGTGGCCATCACTGCGAACAGCCTGTTTGCGAGCAACGGCATTCATCGCGTCTCGGAGATGGCGACTCTTTGCGGCCTGTCACCGCGGCAGTTCGAGAGGCGTTTTCTCGCGCAGGTCGGAGTGCCACCGAAACTCTACGCTCGAATCATCAGGTTCAACGCCGCCCTGGATCACAAGCTCCGATCTCCCAGTCGTGCGTGGAGCCGCATCGCCATTGATCAGGAGTACTACGATCAGATGCACCTGGTGCACGACTGTCGCGCCTTCACGGGAGAGTCCCCTTCACGGTTCCTGTCGCAGCTCGAAGGCCTGCCCGCGTTCCACACGCTCTTCGCGACTGAAAACCGCCCGCGCCACCACTGACGGTTCGGCTGGGCGTCGCGTTCTTACTATCAGGCCTCGACGCGGTTCACTAGCGTCCTCGTCGCTACCCCCTTCTCCATGATGGAGCGGTGCGGGCGTTCCCGAGCGCATACCGTCCGGCGGCCGTCAGCCGCTCACTGGACGTCGATGCTCATGTCCGCCGGGTCTTCACATCTGCGACTTCTGGAGAACTGTTCATGGATCGAGCTATTATGGCGATGCTCGCGGTGCTTGCCCTGTCAGGATGCACCACACGGGAGTCAGCCACAGGGGATTCAGCAATGACGAGTGCACCTGCGGCGTTCAGTGTCGCTGATGAATCGGCGGTTCGGGCACTCGTGAACGAGTTCGCGAACACCTGGAATCGACATGACATGAACGCCATGCACGAACTGGACACAGAGGATGTGGAGTGGATCAACGTGGTGGGCCATCACTGGCGCGGGAAAGCTATGGTGTACAAGGGCCACGATGTGCTACACAGGTCAATGGCTGCGAAGTCCGACATGAGCGTCGAGAGCGCAATCGTCCGACCGATCGCGCCCACCGTGGCGGTGGCCGTTGCGACCATGCACTTCGGAGCAAACCTCGATCCTCGTTGGCCGACGGGACCCGCGGCGAAAACGAGGGGCACGTTCATCATGGTCAAGCGCGATGGCATCTGGAAGATCGTGCATTTTCAGAACACCATCATAAACCCGGCAACCGAGAACAACGATCTCATCAACTGGGACGAGGCCACGTTGCTGCCTCGCCGCGATCAATAGGAGTCAATCCGCGGTCCGCCGTGACGCGCCCTCGCAGCCACTCATTCCCTCGTGAGCGTACCCACCACGATGTCCGCCTCGTCCGCCGCTATGAGGAAGAACAGCCTCTTCCCGTCCGTATCGAACCGGTTTGTCCCTGCGCGCCGGGTGTCGTCACTCAGTCGCAGGAGAAGCTGCGGTGGGTTGGGCGCTGCACGACCGACCGGCAGATGGGTCCTCCAGTAGCTGGAGACATTGGTGGAATCCAGGGTCACGAAGTACAAGGCGTGAGGTTCACGCCCAAATGTCACGAATCGCACAGTGCCATCGAGTCGCTTGCGGTCGACGAAGGACCGTATCTCGCCACCCTCCACAGGGACCAACCCAGCGCCCCCGGCGAGCAGGTCGCCCCGAGGCGACCATCGCAGGGATTGGCCGAGCCCTGCCCGGCCATCGACGGTGACCGGCTGTGGCGTCCCCCACCTCCCGTCGGCACCACGACGCACCACGAACACCGCCTGGGTGGTACCTAACGAATCGAGGCGGGCACGGTAGACGACCTGCTGCCCATCAGGCGACCAGTCCGGGTCGTAGTCCTGCCACGCATCGTTTGTCACGCGTTCCAGACGCCGGCCATCGGCATCAATCACGAAGATGTCCCGGATCCCGCCCACGTTCCGGTGGAACACGAGCTGCCTGTCGTCGTGCGACCAGCGTGGAGCAAAGTCGTCCGCAGAGTCACTGGTAATCCTGATCGGGTCGCCCACCGCTGCCCTGCCATCGAAGGCCACCTTGTAGATGTGGCGGAACCTCCCGCCGCGATCCGACTCGTAGGCCAGCCACCTGCCATCTTTCGACAAGGCCACGGACTCTCGCGCCACCTTCTCGTGCGTCACCTGTTGAGCGGCCCCGAAGGGTGTCGTCACCGCCGACACGGGCGCCATCCAGATCTCGTTGTTCTTGATCAGCGTGCCCCAGGTGAGGCGCGAACCATCCCGCGACAGCGTGAACGTGTGAACATTGGCAGCAGTGGTCACGCGGTCCGGTGCTCCCATGGGTTGCCCGTCCGCACTGAGGCGCTGCCGGTAGATGTCGCGAACCCCATCGCGATCGGAGACGAAAAGCACACTTCGTCCGTCCGGCCACCAGACGGGTGCCGCGTTCAGGTGATCGTCGGAGGTGAGCCTCCGCTCGTTGCGTCCATCCGCGTCGACAATCCATACCGAGCTTGGCGCCCGTTCGCCGAGGTACCGCGATGAAGATCCGCATCCGGCCCAGGGCGCCCGCGGCGTACGCGACAAACTTCCCGTCCGGTGAAATGGCGGCGTCGAGGTGCCGCGAATCCCGCGCGTGGGTAAGCCTGACGATGCCCTTCACTACGAGTGGCGAATCTCCGCCGCGCATGATCCGCGCCCCCGCAGTGAATACGCCGGCCAGGACCACCAGCGCG
>JBGTHI010000570.1:0-4884 GCA_041746295.1 Myxococcaceae bacterium | reverse complement strand
CTTCCTGCATCGCGGGATGAGCGGCCCGCGAGGTCTTAGGCGCGCAGGCCAAGGCCAAGACCACGGTCAGAGCCAAGAGCGGAAGGGCGGGTCGGTAGACGGTCTGTCGCATCGGTCGGCTGGAGGCTGACATTTGGAGAGCTGGAAGTCCCGGAAGACGCTCGACATTATCCACCAGCAGACAGGCGGCGGGACCATCTTTTATGGTAGCCGCCGGAATGGGAAGCAGCAGAGTTGTCGCCATTCCGGGTCGTGGCGAGCCGGGCCGCCGTGCCAGCCCCACTTGAAATCGCTGAAGGAAGCGCCGATAACCCGCACCGGTTTTGACCAAGGGGTCTACGTACATGGCATCAGGGGGAAGTTCTCTGCTGGAGAAGGTTCAGCGGCGAGAGGCACGGGTTGGAGTGGTTGGGCTCGGATATGTCGGCCTTCCGTTGGGAATGGCCTTCGCCGAGGCGGGCTATCCTGTGGTCGGCTTGGACATCGATACCCGCAAGATCGACAAGATCAAGAAGGGCGAGAGCTACATCAAGCACATCGCCTCGGAGCCGCTGAAGAAGCTGACCGACGCCGGCAAGTTCACCGCGACCACCGACTTCTCCAAGGCGGGGGAGCTGGACTGCCTGATCATCTGCGTCCCGACGCCGCTCACCAGCTCCCGCGAGCCGGATATGAGCTACATCATCGCCACGGCGGAGGCCCTGGCCCCGCACGTGCGCAGGGGCCAACTCTACGCACTGGAGTCCACCACCTATCCCGGCACGACCGACGAGGTGCTCCGTCCAATCCTGGAGCGCGGTGGCCTGAAGGCCGGCACCGACTTCCACCTGGCCTTCAGCCCGGAGCGCGAGGACCCGGGCAACAAGAGCTTCAACACCAAGACCATTCCGAAGGTCGTGGGGGGTCACACACCCGCCTGCCTCGAGGTGTCTCAGGCCCTCTACGCCGCCGCTTTGAAGGCCACCGTGCCGGTCTCATCCACGCAGGTCGCCGAGCTGGTGAAGCTGCTGGAGAATATCTTCCGCTCGGTCAACATCGCGCTGGTCAACGAGCTGAAGATGCTCTGCGACCGGATGGGGATCGATGTCTGGGAGGTGATCAGCGCGGCCTCGACCAAGCCGTTCGGCTTCATGCCGTTCTTCCCGGGGCCCGGCCTGGGCGGTCACTGCATCCCGATCGACCCCTTCTACCTGACCTGGCGCGCGCGGCAGTTCGAGTTCCAGACCAAGTTCATCGAGCTGGCCGGCGAGGTGAACACCGCGATGCCGCACTACGTGGTTCAACGGACCATGGAGGCGCTCAATAACAGGAAGAAGAGCCTGAACGGCTCCAAGCTGCTGATCCTGGGGGCTGCCTACAAGAAGGACGTGGACGACATGCGGGAGAGCCCGTCCCTCCGAGTCATCACCCTGCTCAAGGAGCGCGGCGCCGAGGTCGAGTACCACGACCCGTATGTTCCTCACGTGGAGAAGGGCCACGGCTTCAACTTCGACATGAAGTCGGTGGAGCTCTCCCCCAAGGCGCTCGCGTCGTACGACGCGGTGTTGATCCTCACCGATCACACCAGCATCGACTACGGCCAGGTGGTGGAGAACGCGCAGGTGGTAGTGGACACCCGCAATGCCACCAAGGCCGTGGGTCACGGTCGAGAGAAGATCTACAAGGCCTAGTACCCCAGACCTTGTGCATTTGGCGGTCTCATCCTCCGCGGGCAACAGTCTGCGCGAGGTCCTGCACCTCGGAGCAGGGCCGAGCTAAGATTGCCGCGTCCGGCGTGGGCGTTCTGAAGGTCGCCGAGACCTCTGGGACGCCTCTGTGGAAAGGATCCTGAAAATCTCAACATCCTCGAGCCGGCGGGCGGCGGGGGAACTCCGGGCACGCTCGCACACGTGGGCGACGAACTCCGGCAAGGGTACCTCCGCCTGCTTCAACATCTCTAGGCGATCACTCGCCAGAGATAAAAGGATCTCCCCAGGTCTCATCCCGATGGCCAAGAGCGCCTCGAAGGCATCGAGCCACTCCGCGCTTCCGACGAGCTCGGGGGAGAGACGGTCAATGAAGACCGGCGTGAAATCGGTCGTTTCGATCCAAGCGCCAACTTTGGCGAGCGCGTTCAGGTACTCCTGGGAAAGCTTCTGATCCGTCAGGACCAGCGCCGGATCGCAACTCAAGGACAACCCGAGTCCAGCCAGGTGCAGCACCGCCTTGACGAAAGCATCCTCCGCCAACCGCGCGACGACGTCTCTTCTGAGCCACGAGGAGTCGATCTCCACCCCACCCTCCCGCAGCTGCCTCAGGGACCGGAGAGCGGTTTGCCGCTCGGCCTGCGTCAGGTTGACGACGAGCGATAACAGTCCCTCGGTAATTTGCAATCCGAGCTCGCGCAAGGCGCTCAGGTCCCGAAGGAGCTCCGGGTTGCTCTCCGCCTGATCGAGCTGCAATGCGGTAACCTGGTGCAACCGGCTCGTCCGCGCCGCCCTGAACGCGCGCGCGATCTCGAGTTGCACGGGTGTCATGCCCCCCTCGAGAAGCATCCTCGGGATCAAATTCGGATCCACGGGCTCCTCCCCTTCGAGGAACGCCATCACGAACTCCACCGCCCCTGGATCCTTGGCCGCCTGGGGAACATACTGGGCCAAGAAGCCCACGGCCGCCTCTGGACGGTGCTCCACCCCCAAACGAGCCGCCGCTTGGACAACCTCCGAACGCCACCGGTGCATCTCCTCGAACGCCTGTTCGAGCTTCCCTTGATCTCGAATCACCGCGCCACCTGAGGTTACCGCCGCTTGTAGCTCCTGAATCGAGCTCATCGAGTGGACGCGGCTCCAGAGAAGCTGGCGGAGGACCTCGGGCCTAAGTCCCCCCTCCAAAGCCCCGCTCAATCCTTGGAGGAAGGCGGCTGAGCCGTCGATCTCTCCGGACGTCATGGGCCAGCCAGATCCTGCTAATTTTTCCAACAACTCCGGAGAGACCACCAGCCCCCCCTCCGCCAACCGCACAATCAACTCCCTGTGGGGCCCTCTCGTTCCCAGCCCAAAAGCCCAATCCATGTCGATCGCCACCCCAGCGCGGTGAAGGGCACGCAGCGTATCAATATAGGCTCCGCCGTCCTCATAGTGGAACAGGGCGATACCATTGACCTGCTGATAGAGCTCGGCGTTCCCCTCCAAGCCTGCATCAGAGAGACCCTGCAGCCGCTGGTAATGGGCCTCCAACACCGCCAGTCGGGCTAAGGCCTCCTCCAGCAGTGGCGGTAGGTGGTCTCCTTCAACCCGGCGACTGGCTTCGGCCAGCAGCGGACCCATTCGCGCGCAGACCGCCCGGTCATCGGCCAGACATTGAGCAAAGGAACTCCCCGGTTGATATGGGTTGTCGCGAAGAGTCGCCTCCAACCTGCTCACCTCTACGAGCAGCTCGCTGATCGCTGGCCGCTCTCTCCTTCCTAGCTCGAAAGTGGGCAGCGCCGCAGAACCCGGGTGGGCGCCGACCGTCAGCGCCACCTCGGTCGGCTCTGGAGAGTCTCCTGCACCACGAGCCTGGATCTCGCTGATGCGCTCCTCGACCAGCCGTTGAACGAGGGTTTGGGCAAAACTCTCGATTTCCTCCTCGCTCCCTGGTCCAGGACGCATCTCTCTGATCGCGGCCGCTAGTCGATCGACAACGACCTGGTCCTGCTCGTGGTGCGGCTCGTTCATCAAAAGATACAAACGAGCTGCGTCGAAAACCCTCTGTTTCCAACCTGGCACCGCGACAGCGGGGTGCTGTGGGACACCGCTCGCCGGACCCACCCCACCGACAGGCCCAGCTCTTCCCCGTTTAGGCACTCCGCCGACGTCCACTAAAACACCTCCACGCTATGGGCTGGTTGTCGGATCGAGCCCTCACGAAGTTGCAATGGGTGCGGAGCAGCCAAGGCACGATATCCCGTCAAGTTTCGCAATCGGGTATGTTCACGGCACCGAAGACACCCGCCGCGGGCAACAATCTCCGCGAGGTCCTGCACCTCGGAGCGTGGCCGAGCTAAGGCTGCTGCGTCCGACGCGGGCTCGGGCTGCCTGAAGGCCGTCGAGAAGACCTCTGCTGGGCCGCTGCGGTGACAAGAGAATAAAACGTCGCCACGTCCCCAACTTGGTCAGCGGGTATAGCGCCGCGGTTTTGGCTCACCAGATAGGCGATGAACTCCGGCAAGGGTACATTCGCCTCCGCCAGCATCTTCAGGCGATCGGGTGCCAGAAAGAGGACGATCGACCCAGGGCTCGTCCCCCTGGCCATAAGGTCGTTGAAGGCGCCGAGCCACTCCGCGTTCCTGACAAGCTCGGGAGAGAAACGAGCAACGAAGAGCGGCGTGAGCGCGTTCGGTTTGATCCGAGCGCCGACTTGGGCCAGGGCGTCCAGGTACCCCAAGGAAAGCCTCTGCTCAGTGAGTCCTGGCACCACATTGCAATCCAAAAACACCCCGCGTTTAGCCAGGTACAACACCGCCTGAACGAACGAGTCGTCCGCCAACCGCTCGACAACATTTTTGCGGAGCCACAATCTGTCGAACTCCGCCCCACCTTCTCGCAGCTGCCTCAGACCCAGAAGCGCGGTTTGCCGCTCGGCCCGTGTCAGGTCGACGACGAGCAACACCAATTCCTCGGTGATCTCCAATCCGAGCTCGCGAAGGGCTATCAGATCCTGCCGCACTTCCGGATCGCGCTCCGCCACGTAGAGTTGCAATGGGGTGACCGGTTGTCCCCAGGTTCTCCGCGCGGCCCTGAATGCACGCCCGATCTCAAGCTGCGCGGGTAACAGGCCTCGCTCGCGCAACCTCTCCGGGATCAAGCTTGGGTCCAAGGGGCCCTCCCGGAAGAGGAATGCCACTACAATCTCCACCGCCTCTGG
>JBGTHI010000569.1:0-3555 GCA_041746295.1 Myxococcaceae bacterium | reverse complement strand
CAGCACCTCGAGCAGCGCGGGGATTCGCGACGCCTCCGCCTGTGCCGCGGTCAACTGGTGGCCCAACGTGCCGCACTGGGCGCGAAGCCCAGCCGCGGAGGCACGCAGCGGCGTCAGCTCGGCCTGCAGCTCACTGTAGAGCGAACGGGCACGGCTCAGCGTCTCGTCGCGCGACTTCACCACTGCCCGGAAATACTCGACCTTCTCATCCGCCCCTCCGCGGGGCGGACGTGGATCGAGCGGCTCCGCGAAGGGATCGACCGGCGAGGGAACGGCCGTAAGGCGTGGGGCTCCGCCTCGCCCGGGCGGTAAGGGCGGAGGTTGGCTCTTGAGATCGGAATCTCGGACGCTCGACACTGTCGGTGCAAGGCTAGCGCACGCTTCTGGCGCTCCCAATTCGGGCGGGCCACACCACTCTCCCCACCCGCGACTACCGCGCAACAAAGCCCGCTAAGTCCCCGAAGCACGGGAGGAACAGTGCTTGCGCCACCTGGAGGAGGGTGCCAGCTTTCCCTTCATGGCTCTGCGCTACGGGTTGGACAATGGACTGACGGTTATCTTTGAAGAACAGCACGCGGCCAAGGTCGCTGCCTTTCAGGTCTGGGTGCGGGTGGGGAGTGCCGACGAGCAACCGGATCAAGCGGGACTGGCTCACCTCCACGAACACATGCTGTTCAAGGGAACCGCGCGCCGCGGACCGGGAGAGATCGCGCAGGCCATCGAGTCGGACGGCGGAGAGATCAATGCCTGGACCTCCTTCGATCAGACTGTCTACCACTCGGTGATCGCCAGTCCCTTTGCACGTACCGGATTGGACGTGCTGGCCGACGCAGTTCGCCACTCGGCGTTCGACCCGGATGAGCTGCGACGGGAGATCGAGGTGGTCTGCGAGGAGATCAAACGCGGCCAGGACATGCCGTCGCGCCGTGCTTCACAGGATTTCTTCGCCACCGCCTATCGGGAGCATCCCTACCGGCGCCCGGTGATCGGCACCGAGGAGAGCGTGCGCAGCTTTACCCGCGAGAAGGTCCTGGAGTTCTACCACCGTCACTACACCCCCTCGAATATGGTGGTCTCGATCGTCGGCGATCTGAGCGAGGCTCAGGTTCGCGAGTGGGTGGAAGCCGCCTTCGACGGGAGCTGGGGACATCCCTACGGCGGCGCGCCGGAACGGCCGCTCGAGCCGGCCATGCGCGAACAGCGCCTTCACTTTCGGCAGGAAGAGGTGAAGGAGGCGTTCGTTCACCTGGGCTTCGCCATTCCGAATGCCCTCCACCCCGACACGCCTGCCTTGGAGGCGCTGGCGATGATCGCCGGCCAGGGCGAGTCGTCGCGACTCAACCTGACGGTGCGTCGGCGGCTCGCGCTGGCGCAGTCGGTGGGAGCCTACGCCTATACCCCGATCGACCCGGGGCTCTGGGCGGTCTCCTTGACGCTGAGATCTGAAGAGGCACCGCGCGCACTGGAAGAGTCCTTGCGGATTATCCTTCAGCTAAGAGATGCGTTGGTGCCGGTCGACGAGCTGGCCAAGGTGAAGGCCCAGGTGGAGTCGGAGGCGATCTACCAGCGCGAATCGGCACAAGGAATGGCGCGCAAGCTCGGCTTCTATCAGTCGGCGATGGGGGGCATCGAGCAGGAGGCCCGGTACTACGAACGGGTGGCCGCGCTGACTCCGGAGGATCTCCGCAAGGCGGCTCAGACTTATCTCAAGCCGGAGGCGGCGATCCTTTCGGCGCTCCTGCCGAAGGGCGCATCGTTTTCTCAAGCCGAGTGCGAGGCGATCCTCGACCGGGCCACCCGCGAACCGCCGGAGGCCGGCACGGCGCTCCCTCGGGCCATCTCGGGGGGCAGCACCGGCAAGAGCTCGATTCGCGTCACCCCACCCAGGAGCGCGGGGGGTGAGGCCGGCAAGGTGCTCACCGAGCGTCTCCCGAGCGGCGCCACCCTGGTCATCCGCGAAGAGCGCGCGGTTCCGCTCTTCGGGCTCCGTGCTGCCTTTCACGGCGGCCTGCGGTACGAGGCGCCGGAGAACAATGGGCTGACGCATCTCCTAACGCGAATGCTCACCCGCGGCACTGCAAAGATCGATGGCGAAGCGCTCTCCACGACGCTCGACGAGATGGCAGGAGCGATCAGCGGAAATGCCGGCCGCAGCTCGGTGGGGCTGCGGGGCGAGTTCCTCTCCAAGCATTTTCACCGGGGCTTCGAGCTCTTTGCCCAGTGCCTCCTGGAGCCGACCTTCCCTGAGGCTGAGCTAAACCGCGAGCGCCAGCTGATGCAGCAGGCGATCGCCAGCCGCGAGGACAAGCCCTCCAGTGTCGCCTTCGAGCTGTTCGCCAAGACCCTCTATCTGAAGCACCCCTACCGATTGCCGGCCCTGGGAGAGCTGGCCTCTCTACAGAGCCTGAGCCCCGCGTCCCTGGCCGACTACCGCCGCGCCTTCATGGACCCGTCTCAGCTTACGCTCGCGGTGGTCGGAGACGTCAACGCCGACGAAGTGCGGGCAATGGCGCAGGAGTATTTCGGCAAGACGCTGGGCGGAGCCAGACCGGCACCCTCGATTGCGGCGGAGCCGCCGATGGAGGGATCTCGCCAGGCCAAGCACGCACTGCAGAAGGCGCAGTCCCATCTGGTGCTGGGCTTTCCTGGGGCGCGGATCGATGAGCCGTGGCACTATGCGCTGGAGGTCGCCTCCACGGTCCTCTCCGGACAAGGCGGACGGCTCTTTGTGGAGCTTCGCGACAAGAAGTCCCTGGCCTACAGCGTGAGCAGCTTCTCGGTGGAGGGCGTCGATCCGGGCTACTTCGCGACCTATATCGGCACCAGCCCGGAGAAGGTGGCGGACGCGATCGCCGGGATGCGCGCGGAGCTGGAGAAGCTGGCTTCGACCCGGATCACCGACACCGAGTTGGACCGAGCGCGGCGAAACCTGATCGGAACCCACGAGATCGCGCTTCAGCGCAACAGTGCCCGCGCCGCCCAACTGGCGCTGGATGTCTGCTACGGCCTGGGCCCCGACTCCTCGTTGCGTTTTGCGGATCGGCTAGGCACGGTCACCGCGGAGAACGTCCGCGAGGTAGCAGCGCGGGTGATCGACTTCCGGCGGTCCGCCTACGTGGAGGTCGGCCCCTGATTTCGGACCCAAGGAACCCCGTTCTTTGATCGAACCAGCACATTAGGTGTGTCGGTTCGATCAAAAATGGCGCACAGCCGATGGAGGTGCGTAGGTCAGCGGATAGTCGCTATAGGCGGGTTGCAGGAGGTAATCACCGGATGCTCCACCGAGAAGACGAATCGACTCCCGTCACCAACGCGCGGCGCACCTGGACCAGGAGAGCGTCGAGATCCTCCAGATAGTGCAGCGCAAGCCGCGAGAGCACCACCTCCGCGCACCCTTCCTCGGGAGCCCAATCTTGTGACGCCACTCCCCGGGCCAAGGCCCGGGGCTTCGCGGCCCAGGCTACGCTTTTCGCTTCCTGCGAGTGACCTTCGGGCTGCGTGATTGTTTGAGTCGCTTCACTCTCTTCCTGAGCTTCGTACGGGCGAAAAGCTCCA
>JBGTHI010000568.1:0-9593 GCA_041746295.1 Myxococcaceae bacterium | reverse complement strand
GGCAGCAGGTGGTCCAGCCCACGCTCCGGCCCCAGCTCGGCCCGAAGCGGCGCCAGTGGAACGGCTCGGAGCGACCCGGTGAAGCGGCCCAGCGCTTCGCGGTAGTTGAGGCTCCGCGCGCTCTCCTGGAGAAAAAGCGCCTCTAGGCTGCCGTGCGCCCGCAGGGCGTTTCCCATACCTGTCAGCAGCACGGCGATATCGGTCGCTACATTGAAGCGGTAGACGAACCCCTTCAGCAGCCGCCCCGCCCTGCGTGGGTCGAGCTCGCGCACAAACGCCGCGGGGGACCGACCCATCGCCCCGAGGAGCGCTTCGACCTTTGGTTTGAACAGCTCCACCCGCCCGTAGGCCAGCGAGGCGGAGAGCAGCCCCGCCACTTCGACGTCGCTCGGATCCTCATACCGCCCGGGCAACTCCACCGGATCGAAGGCGATCCGCGCCGACATCCTGGCGTCACCCAGGCAGCGGTCCAGCCAGGGCTTGAGGCGCGCCGCCGAAGCCCTGGAGAGGGGCGCCTCGATCGCGCTAGGTCCCGCCACGGGACGGCTCCACCACCAGCTCACCCTCCTCTACAGTGGCCTTGAACGGCCGCTGGTCACCGCACACGCCCGGCGACGTCATGTTCCTGCCAGTATCGAGGTCAAAGCCCACCTCGTGGCAGGGGCAGACGACCGAGTTCTTCTCGATCCAGCCGGCCGAGAGCAGGCAGCCGGCATGGTTGCACCAGTCGTCGATTGCCTTGTAGCAACCGCCGACCTTGGCCACCAACACCAGCTGGTCTTTGCCCACCTCGAAGCCGCGCATTTCGCCTTCAGCGAGGTCGGCTGGGCCCAATTTGAAACGCATGGCCCCCTTTATACCTGGCCGGCGGCTCGTGCTAAACCTGGGCCCATGCGTCCGCTCGCCGGGCTCTGGATTCTGCTCTGGGCCGCCGGTTCGGCCGGGGGGGATGCCGCCGCCCACCTTCAAGAAATCAAGGGGCTCGACCCCGAGCGCGACAACCCCCAGGTCGCATCCCAAATGGAGCGGCTGCTGGACGCTGCGCTGAGAGAGCACCCGGACAGCTACGAGTTATGGGTAGAGGACTGCCTCCTTCAGGTCTGGATCGGCGATTCGGCCACACATCGCGGAGTCAAGAGACAGCTCGCGCGGCAGGCGCGCCGCTCTGCCGACCGTGCCCTGGGGCTCCGTCCCGAGGGGAGCGAGGCGCATTACTGCGCGGCGATCGGCGTAGGCCAGTACGCGTTGGCGGTGGGCGTGGTTGCCGCGATGAAGGAAGGGCTGCTCGGCAGCTTCAATCGCCATATCGACTTCGCGGTCGCCCACGAGCCCGGGCTCCGCTGGGGCAACCCGCTGCTGGTGAAGGGGCGGTACTACTCGGAGGTGCCTTGGCCGTTGCGGGACCTCAAAGCGACCCAGCTGCTCTACTCCCGGGTGATGGCCGAGCATCCTGAGAATCTGCGCGTTTACTTGTTCCAAGCGGAGACGCTGCTGCGCCAGGGGCGGCCGAAGGCGGCGCTCGAGACTTTGAGCCGAGCGTTGGAGGGCCCGGTCGACTACGATCCGCCGGACGGGCGCCGGGTTCAGGCGCTCGCCCGAATGCTGAAGCAGGAAATCGAGAGGAAGCTGCAGTGAATAGCACGACCATCCCCCCCTCACCTCCCCGCTGGAGCGCCACCTCGTGGCGTTCGCGCCCAATCGTCCAGCAGCCCGAGTGGCCGGACGCCGCCGCGCTGGAGCGGGTGTTGGGGGGATTGCGCAAGCTCCCACCGCTGATCTTCGCCGGAGAGGCGCTCCGGCTGCGCCACCAACTGGCGCGAGTTGCTCAGGGAGAGGGATTTCTCCTGCAGGCGGGGGACTGTGCGGAGACCTTCGACGCGTTCGGCGCCGAGTCGATCCGGGACAAGCTCAAGGTCATTCTGCAAATGGCGGTGGTGCTTACCTACGGGGGTGGCTTGCCGGTGGTGAAGGTCGGCCGGATCGCCGGGCAGTTTGCAAAGCCCCGAAGCAAGGCCACCGAGTCCCGGCAGGGCGAGGTGCTCCCGGTCTACCGGGGCGACATCGTCAACGGCCTGAGCTTCACCGCGGCCGATCGCCTTCCCGATCCCGACAGGCTCTCCCGCGCCTATCACCAGGCGGCCTCCACGCTGAATCTCCTTCGGGCGCTCACCCAGGGAGGCTTCGCCGATCTGCTTCAAGTGCACGCCTGGAACCAGGCGTTCGTGGCGCGCAGCTCCGCCGGTCAGCGGTATGAGGCGATGGCTCAAGAGATCAGCCGCGCGCTGCAGTTCATGGTCGCCTGCGGAGTCGATCTCTCCGAATCCTCGGAGATCCATCGGATCGATTTCTACGTCTCGCACGAGGCGCTGCTGCTCACCTTCGAGGAGGCGATGGTCCGTCCGGATCCGGTCTCCGGCCACCTCTACAACACCTCGGCCCATCTGCTCTGGATCGGCGAGCGGACCCGCCAGCTCGAGGGCGCGCATGTTGAGCTCATGCGCGGCATCGCCAACCCGATCGGTCTCAAGCTGGGCCCCACGGTCTCCACGGACGATGCGCTCAGGCTCTGCGAGCGGCTGGATCCGGACCGGATTCCTGGCCGACTCACCTTGATCATCCGGATGGGCGCATCGCAGATCGAGAAGGCCTTCCCGCCACTGCTGCGCGCGATCAAGGCGGCCGGCCACCCGGTAGTCTGGACCTGCGATCCAATGCACGGCAACACCATCACTGGAACCACCGGCCACAAGACGCGCCGCTTCGACGACGTCCTCTCGGAGGTGCGCGGGTTCTTCGCGGTTCATCGCGTCGAAGGCACCCATCCGGGCGGACTCCATGTCGAGCTGACCGGCGAGGATGTGACCGAGTGCCTGGGCGGGGCGGAGGAGATCCTCGACGAGCAGCTGGGTGACCGTTACGAGACCGCCTGCGACCCCAGGCTCAACGCCAGCCAATCGCTGGAGCTGGCGTTCCAGGTGTCGGAGATGCTCCGGGCGTGAGCGCTTCCGGGCCGGAACCACGCACAAGGAGCCAGCTGGGGCCGCTGGGGGAGATCCTGCTGGTCTGGAGCCTGAGCTTCGCGGCGATCGTGGCCGCGTCGATCTTCGTCGGCTCCCAGGCGAAGCTGGTGGCCACCTTCGGCTTTCTCTACCTGCCGCTACCCTTCATGCGGCGGCGAGACGAGGACTACCGGGACTATGGGATCACACTCCGGAGCTGGAAGCGGGACCTCCTGTGGTTCTCGGTCCTCTGCGCGGTGGTCTTCCCGCTCTTCGTGGGCGCCTACGTCGTCTTCGTCTCCGGGATGAAGTCGGGCGCGGTCCCGGGCTGGCTACTTCCCTACCTCACCCCCTTCCAGCGGGCCCACGCGCTCCGGCCTCAGCTCCCACCGCGCTTCGCGGAGTGGCTGGTGGACGCGTTGCTGGTGGTCGCGCTGCCGGAGGAGTTTTTCTACCGGGGCTACATTCAGAAACGGCTGCGCGCAGTCTGGCCGCAGGGTCGGACCCTGTGGGGCGTCCGATTGGGTCCCGCCTTCTGGGTGACCGCGGTGCTCTTCGCGCTGGGACATCTGGCGATCCTCAAGCCCTGGCGGCTGGCGGTCTTCTTTCCCGCGCTGCTCTTCGGTTGGCTGCGGGGGAAGACCGGCACGGTGCTCGCCTCCACGCTGTTCCATGCCGCCTGCAATCTGCTGATGTTGATGCTGGAGACGGCCTACTTCCGGTAGGGCCCAAACCGCGAGCTGAAGTGCCAAGGCGAGCTGCGCGAGGATCCAGTCGGGCCGCTCTTGGAGATCCCGTCCCGTAAATCGAAGCACCCGCCATCCCCGAGCGGTCAGCTCGGTATCGCGTCCTTTGTCGTGGTGGTAGGCGGCGGAGTTGAAATGAAAGCGACTACCGTCCACCTCGATACCAAGCCGCTGGTCGGGGTAGGCCAGGTCCAGCCGCGCGATGCAGCGGGTGCCATCGAAAACCCGGACCTGACGCCTGGGAAGAGGCAAGCCGGCGTCTTCCAGGAAGCGGTAGAAGCGCGTCTCCATTGGGCTTTCCGCCGGCGCAAGACCGCTCAGCCGCTCTCCCACAAGACGACGAAGGGCATTCATGCCCCGGCGCCGGCCGCCCTCTCGTTCAATTCGGCGGGCAAGCTGCCGTAGGCCGAGTCGACGCCTGTGAAGCAATGAGTCGAGGAGTGCCTCCAGCCGTTCTTCATCTACCTGTCCGGCTACGTCCCAGAGGGTGCGCTCGATCGAAGTACATGGGATGCCTTGTACCATTCTCCGATCGACGTTCCGGAAAGAGCCGACACGGTGAATGATCTCACACCCCGTGAGGACGCGAAGGGAGCGGGCAGTGCTGAGCTCCAAGCCCGCTTGATCGAATCCATCGAATCCCCAAAGCCGGCCGGCGGCTCCGTGCGAGATAGCCGAGCCCTCACCGGCCCAAAGCACCCCCGCCATGAATTCTCGCTGCCAGACCCCGGCCGAGCCGGTGACGACATAGACGGTGGGCCTCACCATCATCCACGTGCCCGAGCGAAGCTTTCGATGAACGGCGCTCCTACTCATTCCGAACCAGAGCGCCTGCCGGAGGCTGATACAGCCATATTGTGACGCCACGAGGGCGCTCCAGTCCCTCCGATCCTTGTCCATCATCGACCCGCCTCCGCCTTTGCATCCCTCTTTAGCGGAGGAGGCTGACGAGTGTGCATAGCGCGTCGGATTCCGACGCGCTATGCACACTCGTTTCCGAAATCAGCGCACCACAGGTGCCGATGTCGCCAGCGGCCGCCCCACCTTCCCTGAAGTCCTGGGTCTGGAGGAATCCCGAGCCTATGCGCAAAAATGGTGGACAAGGCTTTGGCGGCCGTGCGGGTCCTGGAACCGGAACCGGGTCCGCTGGCAGCCCTCGCGAAATACACCATCGAGCGCCGCAAGTAGGGGTCGAAGGCATTCCCCGCACATCCTGAGCTCAGCGGGCGCCCAGCCGGAAGACGCGGTTGCCCTCGTCGTCGCTGAAGTAGAGCGCACCGTCGGGGCCCTGGCGCACGTCGACCGGCCGGACCTCCCAAACACCCTGACGGAGCCTGCCGTCAGGTCCCTTCTCTCCAAGAATAGGCTCCACCGAGGCAACGGTGCCGTCGGCGCGCAGGTCGGCCCAGGCCAGAAGTCTCCCAGTCTGTCCCGCCTCGCGGTTCCAGGAGCCGTGGGAGGTGATGATCAGATCTCCTTTCCACCCGGCTGGAAGCAGCGAGCCGGTGTACTCGGTCACGCTGAGCGGCGCCCAGTGGCCCTGCATCGCATAGGCGGGCGGACGGTACTGCGCGGGATCCGCGCAGGCCGCCTCGCTCTTCAGCAGCTCGGCCGGCAGGCTCAGGTCGGCGTGCACCGTTCCCCGCCCGGTCCCATTTTGAGGCACGGAGAGCTCGGTCCAGCAGAATGGGTAGCCGAAGTGGGTGGGCCCCGGACCGTCGATCCGGTTGAGCTCCTCCGCCGGGTTGTCCAGGTGGATGTCTCCACCGAACCGATCGTCGGTCAGGATGTCTCGTCCGTTCTCCACGCTCCAGAAGCGTCCGGCTGAATCGAACCAGAGCCCTACCTCATTCCGCATTCCCTCCGCGGCTTTGGTCCCGCTCGCCCAATCGAGCCCTTCCGAGGGCAACACTGCCGGGAGAGCGAAGCGCCGGATCTGGGAGCGCAGCGCGAGGTCCGAAGCGTCGGTGTCCACATTTCCCGCGGAGCCAATACTCACGTGGAGCGCGCCTCCGGAATCGAAGACGAGCGAGCGGGTCGAGTGGCCACCATCTGGGATGTTGGCGACTACCAGCTCCCGACTGCCGCTCGCTTCGCGCCTCCCCGGGGCGTAGGACCAACGAAAGACGGTAGTGGGAGTGGAGGCGTACACGAAGGTGCCAGCGAGATCGAATGCGAGGCCATGGTTCAACCCGCTCTCGCGCGCGAACTCGGTCCGCTCTGTCGAGGCCGAGACGCCGTCGCCATCCGCGTCGAATAGCACGTAGATAACGCCCTCCGAGATTACGAACAGGTCGCCGTTGGGCGCGAATGCCAGCCCTCGGGTCTTTGCGCCAACCTCGGTGGCGTACTCCACCAAGCAGGTCTGCTCCGACCGATGCCACGCCGCGGTCTGATTCCCCTCGCAGCTCCGGTTAACGCCGCCACCCGGCGCATCGTTGGACTTGCAGCTCGCCGCCAACAGCCCGGCCAGACAGATTCTCAGCCAACACCGCATCCCGCCTCCCGGCTCCAAACCTGCCCTAAAGCGATGTCAGCTTGGGCTCGATCTTCCCATCCACCGTCAGAACGCTGCCCGCCGGCAGCTCCGTCCAACCTTCCGGGGAGCTCACGCGCGAGGCGACGATCACCGACTGAAGCCTTCGGTGAAGCTGTGCGGAGGCTCCGGCGTCTCCCGGCGAGTGCTCGGCGCGACACCCTTCCAGCCCGCGGTGGACCGTGTACCAGAGCGGCTCAGCCCCCTGGCGCGCACAGGTTAGCAATGAGCCGTTGGAGGCCACTAGGCTGAGCGCCGGAGACTCGGTCCCGGCGGAGGCGTAGAGATCGATCAGCACCCGAACCGTGGAGGCCATCCATCGCCCAGCCGCTTCCGCTGTGATCGGCAGCTGCTCCAATGCGCCCGCCTCATGCAGCTTGCGAAGGAAGACGCCGAAGGCCACTTCACCCTCGGACAATCCCGGAACCTGGCGCCGCAAAAATTCCGGCAGCGATCGATGGACCCGAGCGCGGGCCTCGGCGCTCTCGGGCAGATTCCCCCCCTGCCCAAATAGCCATTGGCGGAAGCGCCACGGAGGAACCTGCCCGTCAAACGCACCGCCGGAGCCACCCGTGCGCTCCGCTAGGCAGTAGAGCAGCGCCGCCGACGCCCGCCCGCGGTCGGGCTTCCAAAGCCGGGAAGGCGGAAGCAGAGCGGTGTCACCGCTCGCGTCCTGCAGGAGCACGTCTCCGCTTCCGTAGGAGCCCAGCCCCACCGAGGCGGGCCTTCCAAGATCCCAGGACCCCTCGCTTCGCCGGAGCTCGCAGGCAATCAGGTTGGGATCGGAGGTCAAGACCGCGAACACTCGGGACATCGTCGAACTCCTTTCCTCAAGACCCTCGTAGGATACCTATTCCACACAGCTCACATAAGCATCCGAAACCCCTGAGCTTTGACACTTCACGGTTTTTGACACCCCTGCCCCTCAGGGCGAGACTTTCCCGTGGCGGTGAACGCGGAGAGGAAATGTCGGAAGAGATCGCGATCGGCATCGATCTGGGGACCTCCTACTCCTGCGTTTCGGTCATGCAGAACGGGAAGCCGGTAGTCATCCCCAACGAATGGGGCGAGGAGACCCACGCCTCCTGCGTCTCGTTTCTCGAAGACGGCTCGGTGCTGGTGGGCAACGCGGCCAAGCGGAACATCATCACGCGGGCCGAATCGACGGTCTACTCCGCCAAACGGCTGATCGGCCGTTACTACTTCTCCGACGAGGTGAAGAAGGCCCAGGCGGTCATGCCTTATCGGATCGTCGAAGGGTCCAACAACTCGGTGCGGATCTCGATCCACGATCGGCAGTACTCGCTCCCGGAGATCAGCGCGCTGGTGCTCAAGGAGATGAAGGCGGTCGCGGAGGTGTACCTGGGACGCGAAGTGACCCAGGCCGTGGTTACCGTACCCGCCTATTTCAACGACAATCAACGGCAGGCCACCAAGGACGCGGGCCGCATCGCCGGACTGGAGATCCTGCGCATCCTCAACGAGCCGACAGCCGCCGCCCTAGCCTACGGGGTGGGCCGCGACGTGAACCAGAAGGTCGTGGTCTACGACCTGGGCGGCGGGACCTTCGACGTGTCGATCCTGGAGATCGGCCGCGACGTCTTCGAGGTGCTCTCGACAGCCGGGGATACCTATCTGGGCGGCGACGATTTTGACGACCGGATCATGACCTGGCTGGCGGACGACTTTCAAGCCAAGCACGGGCTGGATCTCCGCCAGAACCGCTACTGCCTTCAGATGCTCAAGGAGGTTTCCGAGAAGGCGAAGATCGACGTCGGGATGAAGGGCTCGGCGCAGATCCTCTGCGAGGGGATCTGCCAGGACACCGCGAGACGAGTGCTGGATCTGAAGGCGATCATCACCGCCGAGACCTTCAACCGGATGGTGATGGACCTGGTGCAGAGGACGTTCAAGGTCTGTGATGAAGCACTTCAGAGCGCCCGGCTCACTGCCGCCGACCTCGACGCGGTGATCCTGGTGGGCGGTCCGACCCGCTTGCCGATCGTTCGCAATTCGGTGACCCACTACTTCCAGAAGGGGCCGCTCGAGGGGATCAACCCGGACCAGGTGGTCTCGATGGGCGCCGCCCTGCAGGCCCATGCCCTGCTGGACGAGGCGACCTCCACCTTCCTGGTGGACGTCACCCCCCTCTCGCTCCGGATCGGCACCGTGGGCGGTTACACCGAAAAGATCATCGACAAGAACACCCCGGTGCCGATTGATAAGGGGAAGACCTTCACCACCAGCCGCGATGGCCAGGAGAAGGTGAAGATCCGCGTCTACCAGGGTGAGTCCAACCGCGCCGATGAGTGCGAGATGTTGGGGGAGTTCGAGTTCTCCGGCTTCAGAGTGGGCTTCCGCGGCGAGGCGCGGATCGCAGTGACTTTCGAGATCGACACCAACGGAATTGTCAATGTCTCGGCGGCCGACCTCGAGACCGGGCAGCGCACCACCACCACGATCAGTCTTTCTTCCGGCCTCTCCGAGGCCGACATCCAGCGCTCGCAGCAAGCCAACCGGTCATTGCCGCGCGCTCGCACCGCGAGCTAGCTCCCATGGTTCCTCCGCGCCCCGCGCCGCCGTTACCCCGCCCCCCGGGCGGGCCTACGCCCCAGGAGCTCGGCGGGATGGAGGGGCTGTGCCGAACGTTGCCACAGATGGACTACTTCCAGATCCTCCGCCTGAGCGCGACAGCCGCCCCCGAAGAGATCAAGACCGCCTTCTACAAGCAGAGCCGAGGTTTCCATCCGGACCGCTTTTTTCACTTGAACGACCCGCTCCTCCGGACGCGGGTCAACGAGATCTACAAACGGATCACCGAGGCCTACTACGTGCTCCGCGATGAGACGAAGCGACGAAAATATGTCGCCGACATCGGCGGTCCGGACAGGGCACAGAAGTTGCGTTTCACCGAGGCAGACGAGGTTCAGAACCGGCAAGCGGTCAAGAAGGAAAGGGAGGAGGAGGTAGGCCTTCATCCGAAGGGGCGTCAGTTCTTCCAGACGGCACTTCGAGATGCGGCGGCGGAACGGTGGACGGTCGCAGAGCGAAATCTCAAGACTGCCCTCACCTACGAGCCGAGCAACCCCCGTTACCGCGAGAAGCTCGTCGAAGTGCAACAGCATCTGAAGAGCGATATGAAGATCCGCTGAGGGCTCTCCCATGGTTCGGGGGCCGCTTTCGGCTTCCGAGGTGAGAACCATGAAGCTCGATCTCCTCCTGCTGGGCCTAATCATCATCGCGATGGCTCGCGGCGCCCGACGTGGCGCGGCCCGGCAGCTGGGAGAGCTCGGGGCGGCGCTCGCCGCCTTC
>JBGTHI010000567.1:0-4598 GCA_041746295.1 Myxococcaceae bacterium | reverse complement strand
CGCCGCGGATAGGGAGCGAATGGAACGGCTCGAGCAAGGCTCGACACACGACCGTCGCCGCGCGTTGGAGCTCGAGCGCGACCTGATCAAGATGAAGCGCAAGGTCGATTCTCAGAACCGGCTCTATGCGGTCACCAAGGGGGAAGCAGGGCTGCTCAAGGACAAATACAAGGCCTTGGAGAAGCGGCTCAACCGCGTGCTGTTGGAGAGCGATCTCCTGCACCGTGCGCTCCGGACGATGGAGGAGAAAACCGGGCACGCGGCGGAGCGGACCGAGCTCACCACCGAAGAGGCGGCCGCCTCCGACCGGTCGGTAGAGGAGCAGCTGGAGCAGGAGGAGCGCGAGGAGGTGGAGCGTGTCGAAGCACAGAGCGAGCCCTCGCCTCCCGGTGAGCCCATCGCAGCCGAGTCGTCGCGCGCCCACAGCTGACCCCGGTGAAGCTCTCCCTAGCGACTCGAATTTTCCTCGGGTACGCGGTGGTCCTGGTGACCTTCGGCGCGGTGTCGATCTTCGCCGTGGCCGAGCTTCATCAGAACCAGGCCGAGCTGCGACTCTTGACCGAAGGCTACCTTCCGCTCTCCCAGGAGGTGGCCTCTCTGGCGGCACTGCACCAGAATCAGCGGCAGGATACCCGGAGGCTGTTGAGCGAAGAGAGTGCCGACGCCCGAGGTAAGCTGTTCCATCTTGCGCAGCTCAATTTTCCTCCGGTGGAAGAACGGCTCCACGCGGCCAGAACGCGCGCTGCCGAGATCTCCGGATTCGCATCCTCCGGCGAAGCGACTTTCACCCATGAGCTCACCCTCCTCCTGGAAGCGCTCGACGAGAGCCACATGCGCTATGTGGGGTTGGTGCGTACCCTCTTCGAGCAGCACGGGGTGCCGGCGGGGGACACGCCGGCGGAGATGATCGAAGCGCTGCGCGCCCAGGACAGTGCGATGGGTCGCGATCTGCGCCGTCTCCAGGCTTCGCTGGAGAACCGGATCCGGCAGGGGGCGGGCGACGCCGAACGCCGGGAGCGGAGAACCGGGCTGGCTATCTTGGCGTTGTCGTTGCTGGCGATCGGCGTGGGGCTGCTCGCAACCGCCGTCTCGGCCAAGGCGCTCAAGCCTGTCCGGACCTTGATCGACGGCGTCTCGCGGATTGGCCGAGGCGACTACACTGCCCAGTTGGGTGTTCGAGGAGACGACGAGATCGCGATCCTCGCCCGGGAGTTCGATGCGATGGCCACCTCGCTGCGGCACCGAGAGGCACAGCTGCGGACCCAGCAAGAGGCGTTGCTTCGGGCCGAGCAGTTCGCGGCGGCCGGCCGGATCTCGGCGCAGGTGGCGCACGAGATCCGAAATCCGCTCTCATCGATCGGCCTTAATGTGGAGTTGCTGGAGGAGGCCTTCGCGGAAGCGCGATTTTCGCGCGAGAACACCCGAGGCGAGGTCCGGGAGATCCTCTCCGCGGTGACGCGGGAGGTCGATCGCTTGACCGAGATCACCGAAGAGTATCTGCGCATGGCGCGCGTCGCTCGCCCCACCCTGATGTTGGAGGATCTAAACGCCATCGTCCGCAGCGTGGTGGAGTTCTCCCGGGAGGAGCTCTCTCGCTCGGGAGTTCGGGTCGCCCTCCGGCTGGAGGAGGCTTTGCCGCCGGCCCTCGCCGATGAAGGTCAGCTGCGACAGGTCTTCCTGAACCTCCTGAGGAACAGCCGCGAGGCGATGCCGGACGGAGGCCAGATCACCGTCGAAACCCGCAGCCGCGAGGGCCAGGTGGAGGCACGCTTCTCAGATACCGGCGGTGGAATGTCCAGCGAGACCCAGCAGCGGATCTTCGAGCCCTTCTTCTCCACCAAGGAGAGCGGCAGCGGGCTGGGGCTCTCGGTCTGCTGGCAGATCCTGAAGGCGCACAACGGCGCGATCGACTGCGAGAGCCACCCGGGAAAAGGCACCCGCTTCGCGGTGGCGCTCCCGCGAGCGCAGGGGCAGATCTGCTAGTCTCGCGGATCCATGGACCCCTTTGTCCGGCGGCTGGTTCAACGTCTGCTCGACCCTTCCGAGCCGCTCTCGCGGAACCGCCACTTCCACACCTTCAACACGCCCGAGGGGCGCGCGGCGCTGCGCATTTTCCGGCGGCTGCGGAGCCTGCAGCAGGACATTCTGAGCTCTGCGGAGGAGGGCCTCCAACCGCGGGCGACGCCAGTGCATCGACCGGCGGAAGCCGACAGACAGCTCGAGCCTTCGCGGAAGGTGGAGGTCGTGCTTCAAAAAATCCAGGGACAAAGGACCACGCTGCTTCCCGAGCCCGAGTTCGAGCTGCTGCAAGCATTGCCAGGGGTTCGGGAAGCGCTCGAGCTATAGCTCGGTCTCGAGATCCAGCTCGAAGACCGACTCGACCGGTCCCTCCATCAGGAGGTCCGACAGATCGGCCCGGGCGAGAATTTTCAAAGGGCCCCCGGGAAGCCGAACGGTGTGCCAGACCTCCGGTTCCAACCGTCCTTCGTGCACCGCGGCCGCCACCGCCGCACAAGCCGCGGTCCCGCAAGCCTGGGTCAGCCCGCTCCCCCGCTCCCAAACCACCAGCGACAAGCCGTCCGACTCCAGCCGGGTAAAACTGACGTTTGTCCTCTAGGGAAAGAGGGGGTGCTTCTCCAGAATTGGCCCCAGCGTGCTCGCCTCCTCCAACCGCCGCGAGAACAGCACCAGATGGGGATTGCCCATGCTCACCGCCGTACCTCGCACACCCGGGTAGCCCTCCAACTCCACCGCCACGAACGGCGTGCCGGCCTGGGCCGATGGCAAATGCGGCGCCACCAGCCTGGCCGGTCCCATCCCCACCCGGACCCACGCCACCTTCCCGGCCGCATAGCCCAGCTCACAGCGCAGCAGACCGGCACCTGTGTCCACGACAATCGCCTCGGGCGCGGCGGCTCCGGAAGGACGGTGATCGACCAGGTACTTCACCGCGCAGCGCAGCCCGTTGCCACACATCTCCGGGACGCTGCCGTCGGCGTTGTGCACCACCATCTGCGCCACGGCCTCTGCGGAGGGGGAAGGAAGCAGGACCAGCACCCCGTCGGCGCCAACCCCCCGGTGGCGATCGCACAGCGCCCGCGACCGGGCGCTGTCGAGGTCCCCTAGCCTCTCGCGCCGGTCGAGGAGCAGAAAATCGTTGCCGTTCCCGTGATATTTGTAGCCGCGCTCCACGAGGCCCTCTCAGCCCCCTCTTAGTCCAAAGAAGCTGTGAATGCTCGTTTGAGCCTCTCGAGCTCAGCCTCCCGGCTATCCAGGGCTTGCTTGAGTCGAGCCACCTCCTCTTCAAGCGCGCGGCTGCGCTGCGCCTGGTTCTCCAAGCGGCCGGCGTTGTAGGCCAACGGTTCGACCGGAAGCTGGACCCAGACCGGCGAAAGTGACCTCGCTTCGGCGCGAAACGCGGCGACCACGAAGTAGGCCGCCTCGCCCGAATGGGCGAGCGAGCCGTCCATCTCCAAAGCCGCGTCGGCGTTGTCATCGCCCGGATCGTTGCCCGGGATTCCACCCGAAAGCTGGTAGCCCAGCGCGGGCGTCTGGGTCGAAGGCTCGATCGCGGGGAAGTGGGGAGCCAGCGCGTCGAGCAGTTGGCCATAGGTAGGGGGCGCGGGCGGACCTTCGGGATCCATCACCTGCGACAGGGCCAGACCCGCCGGGTTGCGCAGGGCTCCCACCAGACAGCCATTTGGAAGCAGCCAGCGGGAGATCGCTTCGATGCCGCCGGGTAGGGCCATCCAGGGTGCCAGGTCGGCCACCAGTGCGAGATCGAAAAGGCTCTCTTTCCTTTCGGGCGCAGCGCCGCGGAGCGCCGACGGCTGGAGACATTGAAAGTCGAGCCCTTCCCGGGCCAAGCGCGCGGTGGCGGCGGAGACGGCGTGCGGCTCGGTGTCGATCGCGAGCACCTGTTTCGCGCCGCGCTCCACGAGGAAGTGCGCCGACTCGCCGCACGTAGCGGTGACCGCACCCAGCTCCAGTACCCGGCGATGAAGCAGGAGCGGTTCCGCGTAGAGATAGCGCGGGAGCAACTCGGACAAACCCAAGCGACGGAAGTTGAGACCCATGGTAACAATCCCATTGTCGCCCACACCGGGCGAGCGGCAACAATCCCGAGGCACGCGTGGATCCATCTTCCTCCTCTCCAAACTTTGCCGCGCGCGCGCGACGGGCGCTGGTTCGCTGGTTGGCCGTGGCGTTGATTCTGGGGCTCGCCGGCACGGTGATCTGGCTGACCTCGAACCTCAACGCGCGGACCTACAGGCTGACGGTGGGCGACGGGAAGCTGCTGGTGCTGAAGGGCCGGTTGTTCCCGGTGGGCTCACTCCCCTTTCGGCCGCAGGATCCGATCTTGGCCGACGCCTATGCGCCGCTTGCGCTGAGTGGTCCACCGCCGGCCGATCTGCTCAGTCGATCCTTCTCCGAGAGAGATGAGCTGGACCGAGCGCTGTTCAGCGTTTTGGAGGCGTTGGCGGCGCCTCGGGTCGCCTCGGGTCGCCCGGAGGAGGTGGAACAAGGGCTTTACTACCTGGGGCGGGCCCAGAAGCTGAACGGCCTGAGCCCGGACCAGCGCAGCGCCTTGAAAGGAT
>JBGTHI010000566.1:0-2060 GCA_041746295.1 Myxococcaceae bacterium | reverse complement strand
TGTCGGCCTGCGGACGGCGTGCTCGCTCTTTCCTCGTGCGGCGTGCATCAGCACGCCTCCTCGGTCATCTCTGCGCTTGCCCCCCTCGGCTTCGACATCCTGCACCTCGTTTCGCTCTCGCTGTGAAATATCCGGGCTAGCTGAAACGGCCGTCTTCCACCATGGGAAGATAGTCCCAAGGGAAGACGAAAAGATCGTCGCCGACGATCGACGCCCAGTCGACGGGGTAGTTGTCGCGTCCAATGAGACAGGCGGTGCGGACTTCCTTCACGCCGACCTTGCCCAGCAGGGCGCGGGCGAGCTCCAGCGTGTCCCCGGAGGCGACGACGTCGTCCGCCAGGAGGACCTTTTGCCCCTTCAGCTCTGCCGGCATCTCCTGGAAGCTCTTGGGAACTCGGCGCACCACTTGATCGCGGCTCCGACGGCTGATCCGCACTGGGATGAAGTCACAGCCCATCGCACGGGCCAACGCGCCGCCCACGAACACTCCGCCGTGGGCGATGCCAACCACCGCATCGGGCCGGAACTCCTGAGTGATCTCCCGAGCCAGTATCTGCACCGCTCGATCGAACTCCGACCAGCTCCATTCCCGCGCCGTCCCCTTCTGCCGCGAGCGATCCTGTCCGCGGGGCATTCCCCCAAAACCGGAGGGGCCGGTGGGCGGCGGCACCCTGACCACAGGCTGCTCCTTGGGCGTGGGCTTGCGACGGGGGGCGGGCTTTTTCATGCGGCCTTGAGTTTCTCCTCGACCATCCTGTCGGCAATCTCCTCGGGCCGATTTCCGGTCTCCTTGGCGCGACGGAGCAACGCCTCGATGGTATCGTAGATTCCACCCGCGCGCTCCAACGCCACCTTCCGGTCGTAGCCGAGGATCTCCTGGGCCACGTTGATCAGCCCACCCGCGTTGATCGCGTAGTCGGGCAGATAGATAATGCCGCGGGAGGCCAACAGCTCTCCGTGCCTCGGCTCGGCGAGTTGGTTGTTGGCGGCGCCGCCCACGATCTTCACTTTGAGCTTGGGCAGGGTGGCGTCGTTGATCGCCGAACCCAGGGCACAGGGGGCGAAGATGTCCACCTCCTTCTCCAGCAACTCCGCCTCGGAAAGCGCCACCGCACCCAGGTGGGAAACCGCATCCTCCAGCCGCGGGCGGTTCAGATCGCAGACGAAGACCTGGGCGCCACGGTCCCGCAGCTCCTTGACCAGCGCCATGCCAACGTGGCCCACGCCCATCACCGTGACGGTGCGGTTGGCAAGGTCGCTGCTGCCCAACACGTGCTTGGCGGCCGCCTCTAGCCCGCGCACTACGCCATAGGCGGTCACCGGAGAGGGATCCCCGCTGGTGTCATCCATGCCGCAGACGTGGCGGGTCTTGGCGCGAACTGCAGCCATGTCGGCCGGACTGGTTCCGGAATCCTCGGTGGTGATGTAGCGTCCACCCAGGGACTCCACCGCCACGCCGAAAGCCTCGAACAGCTTCTTTCGCTGGCTCTGGTCAAGAGGGGTCGGGGGCAGCATGATCACCGCCTTGCCGCCTCCATGCTTGAGCCCCGCAAGCGCCGCCTTGTAGGTCATGCCGCGAGACAGCCGAAGAACGTCGGTGACCGCCGCTTCATCCGAAACGTAGCTGCTCAGTGCGCGGGTGCCGCCCAGCGATGGACCGAGCTTGGTCGAGTGGACGCCCACCAGGGCCCGCAGACCAGAAACGGGCTCGCAAAAAACGTGAAGGGATTCGTGATGATTGTCCACCAAACCAGCGAAGAGACTCATGCTTGGCGCTCGTATTGGAGTCTTCTTGCGCTGTCAATCAGTCGGAGGCGGGCACTTCCAGGTGACCCCGGATCTCTTCGCCCGCCACCACGTACTGGGTGAGGCAGAACTGGCAGGTCATCTCCGCTTTGCCCTCCGACTCCAGAATCTCCTTGAGCTCCTCCCGGCCCACCGCGAAGAGCGCGCGGACCACCCGCTCACGGTCGCAGGTACAGCGGTAGGCCACCGGGACCCGGGCCGTGACGTCGGGAGTGCTCTGCGGGAACAGCGTGCCCAGGAGCGCTGAAGCCCCC
>JBGTHI010000565.1:0-1981 GCA_041746295.1 Myxococcaceae bacterium | reverse complement strand
CGGTGTCCCGAACCGCCGCTACCTGTTCGCGCAGCTGGAGTCGGAGTTCGACCGTGCCGCCCGTTACGGCACCCCCTTGTCGGTGGTGATGGTGGACATCGACTCCTTCAAACACCTCAACGACAACGCGGGACATCTCGCCGGCGATGACGTCTTGAGGCGCGTGGCCCAGTTGATGTCCCACCGCATCCGCCGCGCCGATACCCTGGGGCGTTACGGGGGTGAAGAGTTCATGATCCTCCTGCCACAGCTCCAGAAGACGGAGGCGCTGGAGGTGGGCGAGAAGATCCGCCGGGCGGTGGACGAGACGCCCTTCGAGCAAGGGAAACACCAGCCGCTGGGCAAGGTCACTCTTTCGGTCGGCGTGGCGAGCTACCCTGAGGACGCGGTGAGTCTGAACCGGCTGCTCGACTCGGTCGACTCCTCCCTCTACGCCTCCAAGCGAGGCGGCCGGAACCGGGTCACCGGCTACCAGAATGGGATGGAGCTCCATCCAGGACGCGAGCGCGGGCCCTACGCGGCCCGAAGGAAGGCGACTCCCCTGGCTGTCCCGCAGGCGCCGCCCGAGATCACCCATCGCTAAAGAGTTGAGCCCCCTATTCTTTTACCTGCCCGCAACAGATGAGACTCGTTTTATGAGAATCCATCAAAGACTTTCTAGGAGGCTTCTCCATGGCAGTGACCAACAACAAGCCAACGGGCACTGGCTACACAGATCGGTGGTTGAACCGCACGGACGCCAACCTCTTCGACAACCTCGACACCCATGCCCTCCTCGAGGACCTCCAGAAGATGGAGGCTCAGGAGGCAACGAAGTCCGGTACGACCAGAGGCACGACCAGAGGCACGACCGGTAGCACCTCGAATGTCCAGTACGACCACAGCATCGACCAGTACCTGGACGCGGGGCTCTTTAGCGAAGGCTTGACTCGGTATCTCGAGCAAGAAGCCGACAGACAGGCCAGGGAGGCCGTCAACCAGGAGGCGAAGACCACCACCGCCGCCCAGATGCAGCGCGGCAATGTGCAGGGATAGCCGCCCGCAACATTAAATTATGAGATTCAGATAATAGCCTATCCCCTGGCTCTCGGAGACCCCCATGTGCGGCAAAGTCGAAGGTTCAAACGGCTCATCCAACGCAGGCTCGGCTTCGAAAAACTCTCCCGCTGTAGGGCTCACCGCCGACGAGATGGCGAAGCTCGACCCCTCCATCAAGGAACTGTACCTGCTCGCCAAACAGGCGGCAGCCGGAGACGCGGAGGCGCTCCAGAAGCTGATGGATCAGCTCCCGGAGGGAGAGAAGGAGAAGCTCGCCGCCCAGGGTCAGGAGGCCTATCTCGCTCAGCTACTGGAGAGCCTGCTGTCCGGCAGCGGTCCCGTGACGTCATCGACCGACTCGACTCAGCTGGTCTCCAGCACCTCCGGCGCCTCGACCGCCTCCTCTGGCTACAGTCAGGACAAATTCCTGAGCCAGGGGCTGTGGAGCAGGGACATGGAAAAATATCTCCAGCAGACCGGCGACGATCAGGGCGCGACCAGCTCCAGCACCGCTCCGTCGATGTCCGCTGCGCAGTTTGCCACCCAGAGCGGCACCGTCGCCGCTTAGTCCCAGCGGCTCTTCGGTCAGACGACTGTACGAAACACCCGCGAAAACCGCGGAGATTCGTACACTCGTCCTAGAGCCCGGAGCCCGCCGAGCTTGGAGGAATCTCCGGGCTAGGGGATGCTCAGCGCGCGCAGGATCCGCCCGCTGCCTCCCGGAACCTGGATCCTCAGCAGGAGGGTGGACCCTGACTTCGCGGCTTTCAGGATGCGGAGGAAGTCGTCCGCCCCCTTGACCGGCTTGCGGTCCGCCTCGACCACGACCATGGGGGGCCGCAGCTCGGCGCGCTCCGCCGGCGAGCCGGGGACCACATCCGTAATCAGGGCCCCCTCCACCGGAAGGCCGCTCGCCTCCGCCAGGCGCGGGTCGACATCGCTG
>JBGTHI010000564.1:0-1878 GCA_041746295.1 Myxococcaceae bacterium | reverse complement strand
CTACCGGCGCTCCGCGCCAGCTTCGCTGTGGCCAGACCGATGACGATGTTGGCGATCATCCCCCCGGAGCCGATCAGCCCGAAGAGTCGACGGGCATCGCGGGCATGAAACAGCTCGCCGGCGAGGGTCCAGAACTGGATCAGCAGGAGGGCGCTGATCACCTCCACCGCGACGTAGAGAGCCGGATAGAGCCACAGGTCCGCGCCCGTCCCCGCGTGAGATGCGAGCCAGCAAAGACCCATCGCCGCTGCGAAGAGGAGCGCGCTTATTTGGGCGGTGAGGTCGCGCCGCAGTCTTGCGGCGAGCGGGGCGTAGACCAGGCTCACCAGAGCGACGGAGCCCGCCGAGGCGAGATACATCCAGAAGAGCCGGCCGCTGCCGAAGCGCGACAGAAACAGCGCGTCGCGGACCGAGCGTCCGGCGGTGACGAAGCCGACGGCGAAAAAATCATGAAGCAGGAGAGCGAGGGTCAGCCCGCGCTCTCCTGCTCTCACCGGAAACAGTGCACCGAACCGTGAGCTCCCCAAGATTCCAGGAGCCTAACACCGCATGTTGCGGACGCTATTGCAGCGAAGCAGCCATCAGCGAGGGCTGCTCCACGGCGATGACGGGATCCACCTCATCCATCAACTGGCTGAGCTCGAGCTTCAGCTTATCCTTCGCCCGGATCTCAAGCTGACGCGCCCGCTCGCGGGAGAAGCCGAAATGCTCTCCCAGCTCTTTGAGGGTCATCGCCTGCTCGTTCATCACCCGCTGCTCGATGATGAAGCGCTCCCGGGGATCCAGCCGAGTCAGCGCGACCTTCACGCGGGAGGAGATCATCCCCGCCTCTTCGCGGTCGGCGAGCTCGTCGTCCTGGCCCGTGCTCTCCGAGGCGACGAAGTCGACGTGGGAGGTGCCGTTGTCATCACCCATCGGAGCGTCGAGAGAGAGATCCCGGCCACCCATCCGCTGCTCCATCTCGCGGACCTCGCTGGGCTTGACCTTGAGGCGCTTGGCGATCTCGTCTGTGTTGCTCAAGCCCTCTCCTCCTGGGCTTGCGGGGCTCAGCTTTTCCAGCTCCCGGCGGGTGCGGGCGAGCGAGAAGAACAGCTTGCGCTGCGCCTGGGTGGTTCCCAGCTTTACCAGGGACCAGCTCTTGAGGATGTAGTTCTGGATGTAGGCGCGGATCCACCACACGGCATAGGAGATGAGGCGGATCTTCTTCTCCGGGTCGAATTTCTGGACCGCCTTCATCAGGCCGATGTTTCCCTCCTGGATCAGGTCGGACATCTTGAGCCCATAGGAGCGGTACTCGTAGGCGACCTTCACCACGAAGCGGAGGTTGGCGGTCACCAGGGTATGGCCAGCCTGGAGGTCATTTTGTTTGCGGAAGCGCTTGGCAAGCTGCTGCTCCTGCTCCACCTTTAGAAGTGGGTAGCGGTTGATCTCCCCGAGGTACATCGAGAGGGAGCCCTGAGTGGAGGAAGTCTCGGCCAGCGTGTTCATGCGTTGTGTCCTTCGGGGACCGTCCCCGCGTGAATGGGTCTTCTTCGTCGCGCGCCGCTGTTGAGCAACACAGGTGCCAACCTGCGACACTCAATGAGCTCAACGACTTAACCGGCATACCCGCGCACCCAGACCCAAGAACCGGTAGGAGTTACCGAGGTATAAGGGCTGCCCTTGCCGATTTCGTCCAGCGCCGAAGCTCGGTGGGGCTGACCTCCCGGCGGCCGAACCGCACTTCGTCGTAGCGAAGCTGCAGCTCGGGAAGCGGCCGGCCGAGGAGGGGGGCCTCGTCACAGATGCGCGTCACCCACTCCGGGGCAGTCTCGCCCGCCAGCCTGCGCAGCGCCGGGCCTCCTTTGCGGGCCACGGCCCGCTCGATCTTCTCCCAGG
>JBGTHI010000563.1:0-6573 GCA_041746295.1 Myxococcaceae bacterium | reverse complement strand
CCGGCGGCTGGAAGGCGAACTCGGTAAACGGGTTGACCAGCACCCAGCCGGAGAGCCCTTCGGGTCGCCGCTGCGCTGCCCATCGCAGCGCCACCAATGCACCGTGGCTATGGGCTACCAAGAAGCTCTTTCCTCCGGCGGCCCGGTCGCGCAAACGGGACCAGAAGCGGTCCAGGTCGTCGACGAAATCCTCGAAGCGGTCGCAGTGGCCGCGGTGCCCTTCCGACCGTCCATGGCCGCGGAAGTCGAACGAGGAGACCGCGAAACCCTGCGCCGCCAGAGAGTCGGCCGTCTCAGCCCACCGGCCCTGGTGGTCCATGTACCCGTGGACCAACCCCAGATGCGCGCGCGGCGAGAGCCCCGCACCTTTCTGCCCTTGCGCGGCACGATGCTGCCACCGCAGCCGGAGCCCATCGGGCGCTGAGAAGCTACCTTCGTCGGGAGTCGCCATGCGCCCGAGCTTAGCGGTGCTAGAGCTCCTTCGACAGCATCTTCAGCTTGAGCAGGAGCCCTTGGCGCTTGCGGCTCGTCTCCTGAAAGCTCGGCGGGTCGTTGGAGTTGTTCGCATCGACAGTGGCGGCCAACGCCTCGAGGGCGCGCTGGTAGGCCTCCGCCGCTCGGTCATTGTCCTGGGCACCCTGATAGGCGTCACCCAGGTGCTCGATGATCTGGGCCTCGTCCGGAGACAGGAGAGCGGCCCGCTCCAGGGTGTCCACCGCGCGGCTGTAGTCCCCACGCCGGAAATAGACCCAGCCCAGTGAATCCAAGAAGGTTCCACTGTCCGGCCGGAGCTGCAGCGCCCGATTCACCAACCGCTCCGCCTCTTGCAGATCTCCCGCCCCCCGACCCGTCTCGGCAAGGACATAGCCGATGAAGTTCATCGCCGCGGCGTGCTGGGGGTTGATCGTCAGAACCTGCCGCATTTGCTCCAGGGACTGTTGAACCTCTCCCTCGCGCTGATAGGCGGCGCCCAGAACGAAACGCAGGGACTCGTCCTTCGGACGAGCGGCCACCGCATGCTGCAGCAACTCCACCGCGTCACGCGACTGTCCCCTCCGTTGGTAGAGCGACGCGAGCGCCCCGAACAGCTCAGCGACAGGCATCCTTTCCAATGAGTCGTTCAGGAACAGGGCCGCGCCGTCCGGATCACCGCTTCGTTCCAAAGCCCGTGCGTAGGCAGAGTAGATCGAGGGGAGCTCCGGACGATCCTTCAGCTCCTGGCGGAGCAGAAAAATCGCCTGGCGGTGCTCGCCCAGAATGGAGAGGCATTGCGCACGGTAGAGCCGGGCGTCGTGGAAGACCTCCGAAGCGGGGGCGACCTCGGCGTAGGCTTTCTCCGCACCCGCGCAGTCGTGCATCCGCTCGTGCACCAGCCCGGCGTAGAAGGCGATTCGAGGCTCCTTCCGCTCTTGGCTGGGGCGCGCTCGGGCACTGTCCAGCACCCGGGCGCTTTCCTCAAGCTCGCGGGCCGAGAGATACGAGAGGGCAACTTTAACGGTCCACTCCGCTTCGTCCGAAAGAAGCAGCAAGCGGTCGAAGTGAATCCGGGCGCGGGCGCGGTCACGCAGGGCCAACGCCATACGGCCGCCACCCAGCAGTAGCTCGCGATTCTCGGGGTCCCGGCGCAGAGCCTGCCTCAGGGCTTCATCCGCCTCGCGGATCCGCCCTTGAGCCTCCAGTAACTGCGCCAGCGCAGCCCAGGTCTCGCCATCACCCGAGTCTCGCTCCAGGGCCCGGCGGAAC
The DNA here is from genome assembly GCA_041746295.1 of Myxococcaceae bacterium. GTDB lineage: Bacteria > Myxococcota > Myxococcia > Myxococcales > Myxococcaceae > JBGTHI01. The sequence continues at coordinate 4,830 of JBGTHI010000563.1, read as the reverse complement.
ATCTTCTCCGCCCGCTCTTTCTCCCCCCGGTCGGCCAGAGCGAGTCCCAGCCTCTTAAAGCCCAAGGGCTCGTCCGGGAGCGCGCGCCCCATGGCTTCGATCCGCTCCACCGCTTCCTCCGGACGTCCCCGCTCAAGCGCGATCTGCGCCAGGAGCAGATAGGGATCGGCATGGCCCGGATCGAAAGTCACCGCGCGGAGCAGATGGGTACGGGCGGCGGCAAGGTACCTGCCCTCGTAAAGCAGTCGCCCCCATAGCCTCTGCGCCGGCGCGTATCCCGGCGACAGCTCCAGGGCGCGCTTCAGCTCGCGCTCAGCCAGTAACGGCTTCTGCAGCTTGATCCACTGCTCGGCGAGGGCGGCGAGCAGGAAGGGGTGGCCATCGTCGCTGGCCAGGCTTTCCCGGAGCGCTTCCACCGCTCGCGCCGGCTCGCCCTTCAGCGAAGCGTCCATCGCCAATAGAAAGTGCGCGTAGGCGGAGGCCGGAGGATAGCGAGGTCCCCCTTCGGAGGAGGAGGCAATCGCTTCGTTCATCGCTTCGGCATCAACGGCTTGTCGGCGAGGCAGTGCGGCGGCTCCCGACGTCGACAACGCCGAGAAGGCCACGCAGAGCCCGACAAGAAAAGCCGCACCACCCATCTATGAAGTCAGTATAGCGGCCACCTGGTACGCTCGCGTTGCGCACCGTTTCACACATCCGAGGGCGCCCCCCTCTAGGGAAGGTGGGGCAAGGTGAAGGAGAAGGCGGTGCCGCCCTGCGGCAGGTTCTCCACACCGATCTCTCCACCATGGCGTTCGACCAGTTCGCGGCAGATCGCCAGACCGAACCCCGCGCCCGCTGACGGATCGTGCCAGTAGCGATCGAAGGCGAGTGGCAGCTCCCCTGGTTGAAGGGGCGGACCATCATCCTCCACCACCACTTTGCAGGCATCGCCGTCAGGGCGCTGGAGTCGCTCCGCACGCAGCCTCACCCCGCCCCCCTCCTTCGCGCGACGGATGCCGTGGGTGACCAAGTTCTGCAGCACCTGCCGCAACTTGAGCTCGTCACCGAACACCGGCAGAGCCTCCGAGGTGCTCACCTCCAGGGAGAGCGAGCGCGCGCTGGCCAAGATGCTCAGCTCACTCGCCGCCTCCCGGCAGAGCCGGGCCACGTCTAGGCGCCGCGTCTCCAGGGGCACCCGCGTCTGTCGACCGCGCCCCCCTTCCAGGAGACTCTCCACCAGCGCGAGGATCTTTTTCCCCTGCCGGAGAATCGCCTCTGCGGAGACCCTCTCGTCCGGTCTGAGCTCCGCCTCGAGCAGCAGGTGACTATGACCGATCAAGACTTGAAGCGGGGCCCGCAGGTCATGGCTGCAGACCGCGATCACCTCGTCCTTGAAGCGGTTCAGCTCCTTGAGCCTCTCGTTGGTTTCAGCCAACTCCCGGTAGCGCTCCGCGTAGGCTGCCTCCAACTCATCCGAGTTGCGGGGCCCATCAGCTGGCGTGTCACTGGAATCGGAGCGGACCGGCATATTGACCGCGATTATGCCTGGATTGGAAGCGGTGCGGAGGAGGAGAGATTGGCGTACACTTACTTACCATGGTCCCACTCGACTCCTCGCGCACAGCCGCCCGTCTCGTCGGACCGGTCACCTTCGCGCTGCTGGTCACGTCGCTCGCGCTAACGGGCTGTGGGTCGGGAAAGGAGCAGAGCGCCGATGGGCTCAACTCTCCACCTCGCGTCTCGGTCTCGGTTCCCGGTGCCACCTACGCCGGGACCACGTTGCCGATCACCATCACCGTCACCGGCTGCAACCGGGTGGATAGCCTGGCGATCTATGACGGAAAGAACTTCCTTCGCGCGCTGACCTATCAGGCGCCAGCGCTCACCACCGAGCTGCTCCCCAACGAGGTACCCTACGTCTCCGGAATTGCCACTACGCTGAGCCTGAACGCACAGGCGACCTGCGACGACGGCCGATCCGCCACCTCTCAGCCACAGCCGGTGAGCTTTCTCCCAGTGGCCGCCGTCATCCTCCCTCCGGAGGGAAGCGCTCAAGCGGTGCCGGACACTTTCACTGCTCAAGGGTCAGACGCCACCACCACCTTCACCGGCTGCACCGGAAACCCCAACGGCACCACCTCCCTGGTGCGCGTGAACGTGCAAGGCCAGGAGGTGTCGCGCCAGGACGCGATGCCGGTGGCCTGCTCGAACGCCTCCCAGTTCACCGACCGCAATGGCACCAGCGGCACCCGCTGGACTTGGGCACCGCTGCTGGGGGCGATGTCGCTGGATGATAACCTCGGCATCGCGACCTTCTACCGGGGCAGCGTGAACTTCCTCTCGGTCGGGCCGGACGGCGACGCGGTGATGTACGACGCCGCCCGTGCCGTGATTCAGAGGCTTTCCACCACCCCGGGCGGAGTGGGCTGGAGCAGGAGCACCTTCGTCGCCAACACGATCATGCTCGGCCCCGCGGTGGTTCAGGCGGACGGCCGGATGGCAATCTCCTACTTTGAAAATCGGCTCGGGACGAAGCGGGGGCCCATCGCCGTCACCACGTTCGACTACCGCACCGGGAACCAAGGTCAGAGCTACGAGCTGATGGACTACCTCTACGGTGAGCTGAGCTCGCCCAATCCGCCGCCGGCCTTCTTCAACGCAAACGGAACCTCACTCTACCTGCCGATCATCACGCCCGACGGCAACACCACCGTCTACGCCTGCAACCCCTACGCAATCGGCTGCGACACCGCACCTCAGTGGCGCAGTCAGTCCCTCAAGGGAAAGGTCGTCACCATCGTGCCGTTCGCGGACGGGACCAAGCTGGCGGCGGTGGCGAGCAACTACGTCTGGTTCCTCGATGCGGCGAGCGGCACCCTGCTCAACAAGGCCGCGGTCGGAATCAAGCCGACCGGCAACTACGTGATGCGGGGTGTGACCGGGGGCAAGGCGAGCGACTTCTACATCCTCACCGGCAAAGCAGACGCCAACGCGCTGCCGCTGGAGGTGATCGTGGTCGACGACCCCTCCAAGGGCGAGCTGGTCCGCTTCGAGACCGGTGAGAGCAGCCTGATGGTGGGCGTGGCGGACGACGGACAGAGCTGGCTTCGGCTTGGGAGCAAGTTGGTGAAGCCGCTCACCCTTCAACAATACCGGCAGGTCCGCCCCTAAAACGAGCGATCATGATTCTCGACCGGCCAGATTGCTCGAGAAGCCGTTGACCTGTTGCCGGAAGCCGATGGTCTCTAGCCCGGATATCTCACAACGCGAGTGCTGCGGCGGCAGCCTGTCGGCCTGCGGACCAGCCCCTACTGCGTAGCCCTGCGGTGGTACTCACCCGGGCACGAGCAAATCCGATCAGCATCCATTAATAGCTTGAAGGCGCCGTCGGCGAAGCTCACCGCATGAGAAGGTGGTTTACGCTGCTCGGTGCGCGACCGCCGTGGCGGCCGCCACACCACCCAGAACGGCGTTAACTCCGTCCTCCTCGACGGGGTTAAGGGCGACCGAGCGTCCGGTGCCTTCAAGCAGCTCCTTGACGACCCGCTCGACCCGCTCGCGGTACCCAGGAACATGAGCGATGAGGCTTCCCTCGGGCTGCACGACGACCTCAGTCCCTTTTTCATAGACCATAGCAATGGCCGCGTACTTCGCCGCTACCAGGTCCGCCGACCTCGCGAAGATGGCCTGCGCGACCTTGCGCGCCGCCGGGCTCGACTTCTCACCGTAGGCGATCTCCGCCAACTCCTTTGTATTGCGTGGCGCCGGCAAATACATCGGCAAGAACGACCGGAAGATCTCCTCCAGGTACACACCTCCGATGGCTTTTTCGCTCGATCGCTTGCCCTGCGGATCCAAGCCACCGATCAGGACCTCGTCCCATGTGCTCGGCCCAATGGTCTCTAATCCGGCGGATTCGAGGTTCACCAACATCGGCTTCCCGGCAGCCCAGAGACCCGCTTCAACCAAGGCCGCCAGCTTCGGGGATTCGTCAACGGTTACGGGAATCGCGTCATTGGTGCCCGATGCCACAATGGATCCCACCACGACGATCCTCATCGGCGAAGCGGCATTGGCACCTGGCCCTTGCTGTCCCTCCTTAAGGGCTTTCTGCTCTTCCCGAAGAGCACCGGCTAGCTGAACGGCGGAGGTGTCGTTCAGTACGATCACCTGATCGATAGTCACACCTCGCCGTGCGGCCGCTTCCTTCAGGAGCGAACCTACCGTCCTTCCCACCACGGCTTGGAAATCCCATTCCTTAACACCGTGAGTCTCGGGAAGAATTCTAGAATCCCCGTTCGGCAGTGATTCCGCAGGGAAGGAGAACAGGACCTCCACGAAGGGGTGATGTGAGCCGAACTTCTCGAGTTGGTCGATCACCCGCTCGATGACGATTTCCCAGTGGCGCTCCTCTTTCGTGAACGGCCGCTTCGCCGTGCTCAGCGTCCTAGTGGTCGCATCGCTATAAAGGACAACATCGCTCTCTCTTTCATTGGATGCACCCCAGTCCACGACCAGATGGCGAGATTCTTCCTGGCCTGGAATGACGTGTGGCTGTTCCAGAAACTCGGGCAGAGCAGAAACCTCTTGACCGGGTAGTGGATGACGTCGGAGCAACCCTCTCGTGATCTGCACGTGAAACTCATCCCGGTGCATTTGCAGCTCCTCGGGGCTGAGAGTAATGGCAGCCACTGCTGTCTCCGCAATGGGATCGAGATCGAAGGGATCGGCTGTTAGCTCCCAGGATCTGTCGCTGAGTTTTGACCAAGATCTACCGGAGGGAAGTGGGAGGGGTTGACCGGATTGAGGCACCTGGCGGAGGAAAGTGGGGAGACGGTGGAGACAGGA
>JBGTHI010000562.1:0-2868 GCA_041746295.1 Myxococcaceae bacterium | reverse complement strand
CGAACAGCTCGAAATTCAGCCGCAGATCGAATGAGCCGCTGCCGGTGGCCACGAAGCCGCTGGTGACGCCCAGGACCAACATCAGCACCAGCGCGGCGAAGGTCAGCCAGACCGACAGCTCAGGCCGGCCGACCAACCCGGCCACGTAGAGGATCTCCCGAAGCAGGGGCTGGAAGCGCAGCCCCAACGCCGGCACCGAGGTGATGACGGTGAGAAAGATCGGGATCGGCAGGCCAAAGTAGACCAACGCCACCGTCGCTTCCGGCAGCGACATTCTCCGCGCCCGAGCGGTCCCCGCGAAGCCGGCCGCGAAGGCGGTGGCCGACGCCGCTAGGAGCGCTGCGGCGAAGGCCCAGTTGGGCGGCATCTTCAGCTTCGCCACCAGCGAGGTATGGAGCAGGATCAGCATCCACTCCGACAGGAGGATCCCACCGCCGTAGGCCAAGAAGGTGCCCCAGAAGAAGTCTCGCTCCTGCGCCAGCCGCGGATAGAGCACCGCTCCCGCGGCCTCGCTGGGAGCGAGCGACATCCCGACCTCCCGCTCCGCCTCGTGGCGACTCGAGATGGCGCGGGCGAGCAGGACCCAACCTCCGGCCCAGCTCACGATGCCCCCTGTCAGCCAGGGCAGCGCGCCAAACCCCGGCAATGGGGAATTGAAGAGGGCCCGTCCCGAGGTGGCGGCCACCGCCGCGTCCAGGAGCCCCTCCACCGGAGCGCCCCAGGGAAAGAGCCAGAGCGCCGCGCTCAAACCCCAACTTCCCCCCAACCCACAACGGGAAATCGCCACCGCGAACAGCACCGCGCCGGCGACCACGCCCAGAGCGCCGATGCTTCCGAGGCCCACGCGGGAGCGCGGGGTGGGCTTACTGGGCAAGGGGCCCCGGGTTCGATTTCGCCTTCGACTTCGACTTCGATTTCAACAGGGGGAAGAGGATCACGTCCCGGATTGACGGGGCGTTGGTCAGGAGCATCGCCAACCGATCGATGCCAATCCCCTCGCCCGCCGTCGGGGGCATGCCGTACTCCAGCGCCCGGATGTAGTCCTCATCGTAGTCCATCGTCTCCTGTTGGCCGCGCCTCTTGGCCTCCACCTGAGCCATGAACCGCTCCTTCTGATCCAAGGGGTCGTTCAGCTCGGAGAAGGCGTTGGCGAGCTCCCGACCTGCCGCGAACAGCTCAAACCGATCGGTCAGCTCGGGCCGGGCTTCATTGCGCCGGGCAAGCGGGCTGACCGCGGTGGGGAACTGGGTGATAAAGGTCGGCTGGACCAGCGTGGCCTCGACATGCTTCTCGAACAGGGCACCCAGCAACGCCCCGGCGTCGTCGGCTGCCGCCGGATCCGCGGCGCCTCCCAGCTCACGCCGGAGCCGCTCCGGGTCCTGGAGGTTCTTGTCGGTGAGCGCCGGCAGCTTCTCGCGGACCGCCTCGCCCATCGGGATCCGCTTCCAGCCACGGGCAAAGGAGAGGCTGGTCTCTCCGTATTGCACCTGCGTCCCGCCGGCGATCCGCTCCGCCACCTGCGAGATCAACTCCTCGGTGAGGTCCATCAGGTCTTCGTAGGTGGCGTAGGCCTGATAGAACTCCAGCATGGTAAATTCGGGATTGTGGCGGGTGCTGAGCCCTTCGTTCCGGAAGTTGCGGTTGATCTCGTAGACCCGCTCCAGGCCGCCTACCACCAGTCGCTTGAGATAGAGCTCCGGCGCGATCCGGAGGTAGAGTGGCATGTCCAGCGCGTTGTGGTGGGTGGTGAAGGGCCTGGCGGTCGCACCCGAGATCAGCGGGTGCATCATCGGCGTCTCGACCTCGACGAAGTCACGCCGATCCAGGAATTCGCGGAAGAACGAGACCAGCCGGATGCGCTTGAGAAACGCCGTCTTCACCTCCGGATTGGCCACCAGATCCAGGTAGCGCTGCCGATAGCGCGCCTCCTGATCGGAGAGGCCATGCCACTTCTCGGGCAGGGGCCGCAGTGACTTGGTCAACGGAAGATAGTGGGTGGCGGAGAGGGTCAGCTCTCCGGTTTTGGAGCGGAACAGGGTCCCTTTGGCGGCAACGAAATCGCCCACATCGGTCACCTTGAACCGCTCGAAGGAGTCGCCGAGCACGTCCTTCTTCACATGGACCTGGATCTCGCCCGTCCGGTCCCGCAGCTTGATGAAGGCCGCCTTGCCAAAAGACCGCATCGCGACCAGCCGTCCGGCCACGTCGTAGCGTTGGGAAGAGGCCTCGAGCTGCTCCGCGGTATCCGAGTCATGGCGCTGGAGGATCTCCTGTGCGGTGTGCTCCGGCCGGTAGCCGTTGCCGTAGGGGTTGAGCCCCAGCTCGCGCCAGCGCTCCGCCTTGGCCAGGCGCTGCTCGTAGAGCTCTTGCTCCTTCTTTCCGAAGTCGATGTCGTCCGCTGCTGGAATGGTCAAGGGCGCGGGACGGTATCCAACGAACGCGGTGAAAGCAACGCGCGCCTGCTTGACTTGGGAAGGTCCCTTCAGTACCGCCAAGGACATGACGGTCCGGTTGCGCGTGCAAGCCGACTACTCTTACTGGGGGGGCCGTCTTCAGCCGAAGCTGACTCTCGGTATCGACGACCGGGGCCGCTTCACCGCTCTGGGCTCGGCCGATTCGCCGAATGGCGGCGCCGAGACGGTTCGCCTGGCGGGGCGCGCTCTCTTTCCCGGCCTGGTCAACGCCCACTCCCACGCGTTCCAACGGCTCCTTCGCGGCCGCACCGAGTATGTGGCGGCGGGCCAAAGCTCCGACGACTTCTGGAGCTGGCGCGAGGCGATGTACCGGACTGCCCAGGCGCTCGACCCGGAGTCGCTCTACACCGTCGCCCGCCAGGCCTTCCTGGAAATGGCGCTCGCCGGCATCACC
>JBGTHI010000561.1:0-1670 GCA_041746295.1 Myxococcaceae bacterium | reverse complement strand
TGGAATCTCGAGTTTAGAAGCCGCGTTCTGCCGGGCACCTCGGTCGAGAGGTCCTAAACTCGCCGTGCGCAGGCGCGCATGGTACTTGGGGCCCCTATACCGGAGGAATCACAGTGAACCTCACCAGAATAGGGATGATGTCGGCGGTGCTCCTGTGCGCAACCTGGGCCTTTGCGGAGCCCGCTCGCGGAGCCAGCGCGTTCGACGGGCAGTGTATCGAACAGCGGCTCTCGGTCTCCTTGGCACCCGGCGCACCGGCCGATGCCTCCGTCGTTGGCGCACTCTGTTGGAGGGGGGCTCTGGCCGGAAAGACGGTGCAGCTACTGGTGCACGGGGCGACCTACAATCGGAGCTACTGGGACTTTCCCTACCAGCAACCGCTCTATTCCTATGTGGAGGCGGCGGCGCTGAGCGGCTACGCCACCTTCAACTTGGACCGCATCGGTGCAGGTGCGAGCGACCGACCACCCTCGGCAGCGGTCACCGTTGATTCCAACGCTTGGGTGATCCACCAGGTCGTCCAGGCGCTCCGCTCGGGAGCCGTTCAATCCGAGCATTTCAGAAAAGTCATTCTTGTTGGCCACTCGTTCGGCTCGACCATGGTGGTCGCCGCCGCGAGCCAGTTTCCCGGGGACGCCAACGGGGTGATCTTGAGCGGCTTCCTCCACAATCAAAATCCGGCCGCCCAGGCGCCGGCTTCCATCTGGCCAGTCCAACTCGATCCCCAGTTTGCGGGCCAGCCCTATCCGCTGGGATACCTGACCACCCGGCCCGGCACCCGGGCAGCCATCTTTTACTCTCTCCAGACCGCCGACCCGAACGCGATAGCGCTCGACGAGCAAACGAAGGACACGGTCACCGATGCCACACTGGCAGGGGCGCCTCGCAACTTGTCGCTTGAGTCGCTTGGGATTCGGGTGCCCGTGCTGGTGGTGGTGGGCGAGCTCGATGACATCTTTTGCGGAGGGTTGGTCAACTGCTCCGACTCAGCGGCGGTACACACCCACGAGTCTCGCTACTTCTCGCCTGAGGCGTGCCTCCAAACCGCTGTCATTCCCCAAACCGGCCACGTCTTGGCGCTCCACAGCACGGCGCCTTTGACCTCGGCGCACGCGCTCCTCTGGTCCGAGCGCTACGTGGGAAGCGACCAGGCGCCGCGCGGTTGCCTTCCCTAGAAAACGCCCGCTCGCCTGCGACGCACCCTAAGCTCCTGCTGCTCTGAGCAGAGTTGCTAGTTGGCGATCCTGCACGAGCTCGGCGCGTCTCCGGACCCGTCGGCGGAGAACCACTCGCGCACGGTTTTCCGATGTGCCTCCAGCAGCGCCAATCGGCGGGACTCCCTGAGCACCTTCATCTCCTCCAGAAGCTCGCGCGCCGGAGCCGCGGTGGGGGTCCCCTCCTTCGTCAAGGACAGGACCCTGGCCTCGGAGGCCAGCTGCGGAAGGTCGGACTGGAAGCGGACGTAGACCCTGGCCGCCTCACAGGCCGACGCCCCTTCCGGCGGGAGCGCCAACCGACCCGCGCGGCAGGTGGCCAGGAGCCGCTGCGTGCTCAGCTCGCACGCCTTGACCAGGAAGATGCGCTCGCTTCGATCCACCGTGGTGGCGCGGGCGCCCTGGCGGCAGCCCTCCAGCGATCGCTCGGACGCCTCCTGGCAGCGGCCTTCATCG
>JBGTHI010000560.1:0-1687 GCA_041746295.1 Myxococcaceae bacterium | reverse complement strand
TCGGCGTCGATGGCCACCTCAAGGAAGCCGAAGCGCAGCCGCCGGCGCTGGTACTGCACCGCACCACCGGTCAAGTTGAAGGGAAAGCGGACATCCGGGATCTGCAGCGCGAAATCGGCGAGTGTCAGCCCGGGCTGCAGTGGGAGCGGCGGGAAACCGACAAAAGCGCGGCGGTCCAGAAGCCGAAGCTCCGGTGCGGGCGTGATCTCTTTCGCGGCTTGAGCGGACTCCCATTGGGTGGCCATGATCGACGGGTCAGCGTACCACCGCGGTTGGGCGCTGAAACTTAACGTCGATGCTATTGGGGCGGGGTCAGAAGCCGAAGATCATCTTCGACCCGACGGGCTTCGTCCTGCGAGCCCCGCGCCTCAAAGAGAATGATCGCCTCGCGGTACCGCGACTCCGCCCCCATCCGGTCCCCTTCCAGGGCGTGGGCCAGCCCCCCTTGGTGCAGGGCGCGCGGAACCAGGTCCACCACCCTTTGCTCGCGCAGCTGGGTGGCCGCCTTGTCCAGATGGTCCACCGCCCTGCGAACCGCGCGCGTCCGAAGCTCGGTTTCCCCCAGGTACAGCAGACAGACCGCCTGGCCCAGCTTATCGCCCATCCGGTGGATCAGGGGCAGCGCTTCAGCAAACCGCTGCTTGGCCTTGTCGTCGTCACCGCCATCCGCATGGAGCTCCCCCAGGGACATCAACACCGATGCGACCTGCCCTTCATCGTCCAGCTGCCGGAAAAATGAGAGCGCCTGCTCGTACTGGGGCAACGCCTTCTCCGGCTCTCCCGCGAAGGCCCAGGTCTCTCCCAGGCAGGCGTGAGAAAGCGCCTCTCCGCGGTGGTCGCCGGCCGTCCGGTAGGCCAGCACGGCCTGCTCCATCCAGCGGCTCGAAGCCTCCGGGTCCCCCGCCTGCGCCTCGAGTATGCCTAACCCGTACCAGCAGCGCGCCAGCCCTGCCCGGTCGTCCAGCTCTCGCAGCAGCCCTGCCGCTTCTTCGAAGGCGGGGCGGGCCTTGGCCGTATCCTCGCGCTCTCCGTACAGCTCTCCCAAGCGGAGCAGGCAGGCACCGAGTGCCCCGCGATCACCCCCCGCCCGAGTATGGGCCAGCAAGAGCTCTTGTCTTCCCAGCTCTGACTGCGATTCAGGCTTGCCACTCACCCCGCGCCGCCTTTCTTCTGTTGCGTTGGACCCCTCTACTAGGGGAAGGCTTCGCCGCTTTCAAATGGCGACCTACGCGATCGGCGACATCCAGGGCTGTTTCGGCACCCTCCAGAAGCTCGTGGCGCAGCTGACCTTCGATCCGCGCGCCGACCGCCTCTGGCTGGTGGGCGATCTGGTGAACCGCGGACCGCGCTCCCTGGAGGTCCTCCGCTGGGCGAGCGGCATGGGAGAGGCGGTGGTGGCCGTGCTGGGGAACCACGATCTGTACCTGCTCGCGCGCTCGCTGGGTGTGGCGGAGCCCCGGCCGGGCGACACCCTGGACGAGATCCTCGACGACCCCGATCGCGGTGCCCTCCTCGGTTGGCTGCTCCGCCGGCCGCTGGTCCATCGCGAGAGGACCACGCTCCTCGTCCACGGCGGGCTCCTGCCCCAATGGACCACGGACCAGGCCGTAGAAGAGGCCCGCTCCGTGGAAGCGCTGCTGCGGGCGGATCCGGCCGACCTGCTTTCGGCATGGCTCGCCTGGCGGAG
>JBGTHI010000559.1:0-3183 GCA_041746295.1 Myxococcaceae bacterium | reverse complement strand
GGCTCCGGGGGCTCCGGGGATATGCCGCCTCCTAGCGCTAACGAGCCCGCCTCCGAGCTGGCCAAGTCCGAGTAAGGGAGAGCTCAAGCGATGGCAGAGGTCAGTGCATCGATGGTGAAGGAGCTCCGCGAGAAGACCGGCGCGGGGCTAATGGACAGCAAGAAGGCGCTGGTCGAGACCGGCGGAGACCTGTCCAAGGCCGAGGAGTACCTTCGTAAGAAGGGCATCACCAGCGCGGCCAAAAAGTCCGGCCGCGTGGCGGCCGAGGGGCTGGTGGGCTCGTACGTCCATGGCGGCAAGATCGGCGTGCTGGTGGAGCTGAATTGCGAGACCGACTTCGTCGCCCGCAACGAAGACTTCCAAGAGCTGCTCAAGGACATCGCGATGCATATCGCGGCGGCTAACCCCTCCTACGTGCGGCGGGAGGAGGTCCCTGAATCCGAGCTGGCCAAGGAGAAGGAGATTCAGCAGCAGCTCCTTCGCGAGCAGAAGAAGCCCGAGGCGATCATGGAGAAGATCGTCACCGGCAAGATGGAGAAGTTCTACGAGACCATCTGCCTCCTGGATCAGGCCTGGGTGAAGGACGACAAGAAGAAGATCAAGGATCTGATCACCGAGAAGGTGGCCAAGATCGGCGAGAACATCACCGTTCGCCGTTTTGCCCGCTACGTTCTGGGCGAAGGGATCGAGAAGAAGAAAGAAGACCTTGCGGAAGAGGTCGCCAAGACGCTCGGAGCCTCGGCTTAGCACCGTTCCAGCGTTGAATGGTCGGGACATAGGCGGTACAAGCGCTACCGCCTATGTCCTCTGTTCAAGCCCCCGTGCGGTACAAGCGAGTCCTCCTCAAGATCTCCGGTGAAGCCCTGATGGGCGAGGGGCGGTACGGCATCCATCCGCCGACGCTCTCGCGCATCGCCTCCGAGATCCAGGAAGTGGCGGCCGCCGGTGTGCAGCTGGCTGTGGTGATCGGCGGAGGAAACATCTTCCGTGGTGTCGCCGGTTCTACGGAAGGGATGGACCGGGCCAGCGCCGACTACATGGGGATGTTGGCCACCGTGATCAACGCGATGGCGCTGCAGGATGCTCTGGAGAAGCAGGGCGTATTGACCCGCGTGCTCTCCGCGATCAAGATGGAGCAGATCTGCGAGGCCTATATCCGGCGCCGCGCCAACCGCCATCTGGAGAAGGGGCGGGTGGTGATCTTCGCGGCGGGCACCGGCAATCCGTTCTTCACCACCGACACCGCCGCCAGCCTCCGGGCAATGGAGATCGGCGCCGAGGCGATCCTCAAGGCGACCAAGGTGGACGGCGTCTACAGCGCGGACCCCAAGAAGGATCCCGGCGCGCGCCGGTATCGGACCCTCACCTATATGGATGTGCTCCAGCAGAATCTGAACGTGATGGACTCCACCGCCATCTCGCTCTGCATGGACAACAAGCTGCCCATCGTCGTCTTCGACTTGACCGCACAGGGCAACATCCGCCGCGCGGTGCTGGGACCGGACCAAGTGGGAACGGTGGTCGGCACGGCCGAGACGGCCTGGGCGTAACCACAAACCGCTGGGAGGAAGTGCAATGCACGAGGACGTAGTGACGGAGTTGAAGAACCGGATCGAGAAGACGGTGGACGATCTCCGCAAGGAGCTCTCGAAGATCCGGACCGGCCGCGCCAACCTCAGCATCCTGGAAGGGGTTCGGGTCAACTACTACGGAACGCCGACGCCGCTGGCCGGCGTCGCTTCCCTCTCGGTTCCGGAGCCCCGGATGATCCTGGTGAAGCCCTGGGACAAGGGGAGCATCAAGGAGATCGAGAAGGCGATCAACGAAGCCAACACCGGCCTAAGCCCCATGAACGATGGCGAGGTGATCCGGTTGCCGGTGCCGGCGATGACCGAGGAGCGCCGCAAGGACATCGCCAAGCAGGTCCGCACCAAGGGCGAGGAGCACAAGGTGGCGATCCGGAACGTGCGCCGGGACGCCAACGAGATGCTGAAGGAGTTGGTGAAGGAGAAGACCATCTCCGAGGACGACTCCAAGCGGGCGGGGGAGAAGGTCCAGAAGGAGACCGACGCGGGGGTGGCGAAGGTTGACGAAGTGGTGCAGCGGAAAGAGAAGGAGGTGATGGAGGTTTGAAATCGACTCGAACTATAGGAATTTAATACAGTAGTTTTCCGCAACACCGCTTCGAATCTCTCCGACAACCTCCCACACGGCCACTCTGACTTGGCCGGCGAATGGAGGTTGCGATGGGAGGGATTGGAGGGCCCGGGAGGGCGGGACCGCGGGGGACGGAGCAGACGCGTGAGGCGAGCAAGCCGACTCAACAGCGCGGAGGTCGGCAGAGGGGCGCTCATGCGAAGCCCACGGGGCGTGAGCTTCGCCGCGCTGCCCAGCCCACCCGGATTATTATTTCCTGGCGTCCGTCTGTCCGCGCCGCTGCTGGGATCTGCCTCGCCATTGGACTCGTGGCAGCCAGCGTAGGCATCGCCGCGCAAACCGGCGTCTTCAGCGGCGCTCCGGACGCGCCGAGCATCTCGCAGCAGCAGGAGACGGCCGCCAACAGCTACTTCCTCAACAGCGCCGACAAGCACCTTGCCTCATTGAGGGCGTTCGCGGCCGGCGAAGGCATCGACCCTGTGGTCATCTACGACCGGGCGGTGGAGGACAGGCAGGACGCTCTCGCCGCCTTCCTGGGAAATCGTCAACGGCCATTCCCCCAGCAGAATGCGGCCGACTATGGGTTCGCTCTCACCCGTCTCGATGGACTGAGTCCCGCGGATGGGCGCCTGGCTCAGCGCAGTGGCTACACCTTCCGGATCCTCGCAGCAGAGAGAGACGTCGCCAACGCGATCGCCTCGGACCCGGTGGCCGCGACGCAGCTCGCCCAGATGAATGAGCTGTACTACCAGATGTTGGTCTCCGCGTCAGCCGAAGCGGGCATCGAAAATGCCTTCGGCGCCGCCAGTGCCTTCCTGGAGTGGCGCTCGGAGGGCAAAAAGGGACTTCCGCCGGAGATTGGCCGCGAGCAGGCCGAAAAGATTCGGGAGATCCTCGATGGCGATCGGATTAGGCAGATCTTCTACGCGGGGCAGTCGAACGTGGTCCAGCTGGGGGCACTGCTCGCGGCGCGCGACGTCGCGTCCGCCACGGCGGGCGGCTAGCGGGTTGGAACAAGGGACACCT
>JBGTHI010000558.1:0-1530 GCA_041746295.1 Myxococcaceae bacterium | reverse complement strand
GCCGGGCCTGAGCAAGCTCGGCGCCTCGGCAGCATCCCTGGCCTCGAGCTGCAGCCGGCGCCCAGCGGCTCCGTGCCGAGCTCGAGCTACCCAGCGACCCGCATCCAACCGGAGCAGTACGAGGTGGCCAGCCGGACGCTGACCGACGACTACCTCTGGTTGGAGGATCAGAGCTCCCCCGAGGTTCAGACTTGGGTCGCGGCACAGAACGCGCATACCGACGAGGTGCTCAGGCAACTGCCGCAGGTCGAAGCGTTTCACGACCTGCTGCAAGAGGCGCAGGGATGGTCCTGGAAGGGACCTCCGTGCCAGAGAGGCGACTACCAGTTCTGGCTGGCCAAGCCGGAGGGACTCGAGAAGCCAAAGCTCTGTTGCCGGGGACCAGATGGTCGGGAGCGGGTGCTGCTGGATCCCGACCGCTGGGAGCATGGCGCAAACTGCGGCCTCTTGGATCATGGCATCTCCCTGGACGGCCGGCGACTGGCCTATGTCGCCGACGAGAACAACGGCGACTACGGAACGCTTCGCTTCATCGACGTCCACAGCGGTGAGCGCTTCGACACCGGCACCATGGATCCCAGCCAGTACCGGGCGGAACGCCAGGAGTACCAGTCCAGCGACGGCACGCTGATCCCGATGACCGTGATCTCCGCCAAGGGAACGAAGCACCAAGGTCAGACCCCGACCCTCCTCTACGTCTATGGTGGCTTCGGAATCACCACCAATATCGGCTTCTCGCCGGGCTGGCGGCCCTGGCTGGACAAGGGAGGTGCCGTTGCCATCGTCGGCATTCGCGGTGGAGGCGAGCGGGGGATCGAGTGGCATCACGGGGGATGGCGAGAGAACAAGCAGCAGAGCGTCGAGGACCTGCTCGCCGGCGCGGAGCACCTCATCGCGAGCGGCGTCACCTGCCCCGAACGGCTTGCGGTGATGGGTGGCTCTCAAGGGGGCCTGATGGTAGGGGCAGCGATCACCCAGCGCCCGGAGCTGTTTGCAGCCGGGTCGGCGCAGGTGCCGCTGCTGGACCTGGCCCGCTTCGATCGGATGGCCTACGACCTGGTCGTCAAGGCGGGCTATCGCGAGTTCGGGGATCCGAACCGGACCGAAGAGCTCGATCAGTTGCTGCGCTACTCGCCCTACCAGAACGTGCGCGACGGAGTGCGCTACCCGAGCCTCCTCCTGACCACCGGCGACACCGATATCCGGGTTCCGGGCCCTCACGCCTGGAAGATGGCCGCTGCGCTTCAGCGGAGCTCGACCGGTGGC
Organism: Myxococcaceae bacterium; assembly: GCA_041746295.1. Classification (GTDB taxonomy): domain Bacteria; phylum Myxococcota; class Myxococcia; order Myxococcales; family Myxococcaceae; genus JBGTHI01. The sequence continues at coordinate 264 of JBGTHI010000558.1, read as the reverse complement.
CCCGTTCTGGTCCGCACCGTGGAGTCCTCGGGCCACTTCGGGTCGGCCGATACGGAAAGGGTTCTCCGCCAACGCGCGGAGGAGCAGGCCTTTTTGTGGGAGCGGGTCAATCCCGGGCCAAAGCTGGGCTGGGAGTCTCGGCCCCAGGGCTGAACGGCGCTGGACGGCAAAATGAGTTGTCTTGCTCCGCTCTCTGGGACACAGAATGAGGGTTCGGAGGAGAGATGGCTCGGCAGGCTCAAGAGGTGGTGATCGTCGGCGCGG
>JBGTHI010000557.1:0-7039 GCA_041746295.1 Myxococcaceae bacterium | reverse complement strand
CCAAACAAAATAGAAGAAGGCTGAGCCATGCCGCGCGGGCCATCAGTGGTCCGGGCTGAGATAGATGTTGAAGACCGCCTGGTCACCGTCCTTCACCACGACCGACTTGGTGTGCGACAGGTAGCCAGGCGCGGAGAAGGTGACCCGGTAGGAGCCCCCGGGCACCCTGAGGTTGAAGGCTCCCCGCGCGTCGGCCCGGATCTTGATCCGGCTCGCCGGAATCTCGAGCGTGGCGGCAACCGGCCGATTGCCGCGGGTGGACCGGACCCGACCCTGGATCGAAGCGGGGATCCGCCGGTCGTTTCTCGTGAGCACCACCTCCAGCTCTGAGGACTTGCCCACCACTACCTGAGCCACCTCTTCGAAGCTCTTGAAGCCAGCGGCTGTCACGGTGAAGGCCACCGGACCGCGCGCCAGACCGTCGATTCGAACCTGCCCCTGAGGATCGGCAGAGTACTCCTTGCCGTCCAGGCTGACCCGCGCCTCGGCCAGCATCGCGCCGCCATCGCGGTTGCGGACCTGGATGGTCAACCCACCCGTGGTGGCTGGGCGGCGCGTCGCCAACTCGCTGTCCACCAGGTCGCCTGCGGTAATCGGGGTCCCGGCAGCCAGATCCGGCCGCTCGTCTTCCCGGATCTCCGCATTGCGTTCGCTCTGATCGATCCGGAACGCGGCTGGCCGAGATGAGGATGGCCGAGGCGCGGATGGCGCGCCCTTGGGTTTGTCGCCAAAGCGAATCTCGAGCCCCAAGCCAAACCGCGAGAGCGTCTGCAGACTATCCCCATCGTCGGCGAAGATCCGGTCTCGGACCCACCGGTAGTCCAAAGCCGCCCTGAAGGAAGTAGTGCCCGCCTGTGCGAACTTCACGCTGACGCCCAACCCCGCCGAGGCGCCGTTGGAGCGCGCCCCACGGCCGGCGGCATCCCGCGTCGCCACAGCGAACGGCAGCTCGAGCGAGGCCTCTAGCGCGAAGAGAGACGAAACCGGATAACGGAGCCGGGCGCCCAGCATCACCGCGTGACGGAGAGCAGTCCCCAGCACCGGACCGCCCGACGCGCCACTGAAGAACGGAAACTGCGCAAAGCCGTACCCTAGCGAGAGCTCCAGCCAGAGCGGCCGCATCGGGATGCGCACCGCGGGCCCAATTCCGCCGCGCGCGATGCCGCCCTTGGCCAACGTGGCGCCACCCGCTTCGATGGAGAAGGCTTCGCGCTCGACGTTGGCCCACAGGCCCAACACACCTCCCGGGTAGACCGCAGCCGAGAGGGAGAGGTCGCTGAAGGTCAGCCCCCCGTAGGACAGGTTGAAGCCCGGCCCGCTCTGCTGGCCGTCCCGAGTCACCACTCCGTAGCGGAGCTTGACGAAGCTCGCCCCTCCCCCGGTGTCCCGCGGGCGTGGCTCGGTCGCTGGATCGGCCAGCGCCCCGGCGCCAAGCAGCACGGACGCCATCGCGAGCAGTCGTCTCAAGCTGGCCGGGCAGAGCATCGTTCTCAAGGAGCCGGAGTATACGAAGCCCTCAAGCAGGAATCGCATCCTTGACCCTCGCGGACTCACGTTTCATGTGTGCGCAAAGCGGTCTCAAGGCAGTTGTCTTGCTGCATCCAGGACCCGATGGTAGAACTTCGAGGGCGAATTTGGCAGCTAACCTACCGGAATTACCTCCAAAATCTCGGTTGGCACGGGGAGCTTCATCCACCATGGGCACCCAGCTGGTGATGTACGAAGAGGAATCCAGCCGGATCGAGGCGGTCTGCCAACGCTTGACCAAAGACGCCAATGCCAAGGTCATCTTCCTGATCGACAAGGCGGGGCAGCTCCTGGCGGCGGCGGGCCAGACGCAGAACATCGACTCCACGTCGCTCGCCTCGCTCACCGCCGGAAATGTCGCGGCGATGGGCGGACTGGCGAAGCTGCTGGGCGAGAACGAGTTCCCGAATCAGTTCCACGAGGGCGCCAAGGATTCGGTCTACATGACGCTGGTCGGCGGGCGCGCCGTGTTGGTGGTGATCTTCGACAACCGAACCAGCCTGGGACTGGTGCGGCTGCGGATCAAGAAGGCCTCCGAAGAGTTGGCAAAGATCTTCGAAGGCATGAACAAGAAGATGGCCGGTCGCTCGGCCTCGCCCTTCGCCGAGATCTCCGACGAAGACATCGACAACCTCTTTAGCGAGTAAACACGAGCTACGAACCGCCATGTCCTTTATCAACTATTCGTCGCGCGAGATTAACTGCAAGATCGTCTATTACGGTCCGGGGCTCTGCGGAAAGACGACGAACCTCCAGTACATCTACAACAAGACCAACGCCGAGACGAAGGGCAAGCTGATCTCGCTCTCAACCGAGACCGACCGAACGCTCTTCTTCGATTTCCTCCCGCTCTCGCTCGGCGAGATCCGCGGCTTCAAGACCCGCTTCCACCTTTACACGGTGCCCGGACAGGTCTTCTACGACGCCTCCCGCAAGCTAATTCTCAAAGGCGTGGACGGCGTGGTCTTCGTGGCCGACTCGCAGCTCGAGCGGATGGAGGCCAACCTCGAGTCGTACGACAATCTGCGCACCAACCTGGCCGAGCAGGGCTACGACCTCAACAAATTGCCGTGTGTCATGCAGTACAACAAGCGCGACCTGCCGAACGCGGTCTCGGTGGAAGAGCTGCACAAGGTGATCAACCTGCGGAACATGCCCGAGTTCCCCGCGGTGGCGCCCACCGGCGTGGGCGTCTTCGACACGCTCAAGGCGGTGGCCAAGTTGGTCCTCACCGAGCTGAAAAAGGGCGGGTAGCCGCGGTTGCTAGCCAGGACGGCCCATGATCCTCGCAGCTCATCTTGTAGCCCTGTCACTCGTCAATGCACTCCCGGCGGTCACGGCTCCCAAGGTGGCCGCCCGCGAGCCGGCCGGCGCCTCGGGCGTCGCAGCCACCTCCAAGTCACCCGGCGTCACTCCGGACGATCCCCAGGTCACCGCCTTCGCCTCAATCGACAAGGGGGCCGGGATCGAGAGGAAGGACGGCCTCTTCTCGGTCGCGTTTCACCTGGTGGCCCAGCCGCGGATCGACTGGAACGAGCTCGAGCCCACCGATCAGGTCGGCTTCCGCTTCACCATGGTGCGGACACAGCTGCGCGGGAACCTGATCTCCAAGAAGCTGAAGTACTTCTTCCAGGCAGAGCTTTGGGGGCAGCCCAGCCTGGTGGACATGGAGTTCTACTACGAGGCCAACCACTGGGCGAATCTCCACTTTGGCCAGTTCGTCACGCCCTTCTCGCGTCAGTTCCTGGTGCCGCCGTTCCGCCTGCTCTTCCCCGACTTCGCTCCCTCCAACCTCTTTTTCCGCGACGGCCGTCAGCGCGGCGTGATGGTGGAAGGCCAGTCGGCGGGCGGCTTCTTCTCGTACGCGGCCTCGTTCACCACCGTGAACGGCATCGGCGTCACCACCCTGGCCAATGAGAAGGACCATCCCCTAGCGGTCGGCCGCGTGGCGATCACCCCGTGGGGTGCGAACGGCTACAGCGAGACGCCGACCATCGATGGCGTGCCGCCGGGCCTGACCTTCGGCATCAACAGCTCGATCGCCCGACAGGATCTGCCGGTGAGCGCCGCCACCCCCACCACCACCGGGCTGAGCAGCGTCCTCTCCCTGGGGGCTGACGCAGAGCTTCATCTTCGCCGCTTCTCGCTCGCGGGCGAGGCCTACGCCCGTCGCAGCCACCGCCTCGACCACGCCTCCAATCCCAACTGGGCCTTTGGCGGCTACCTCCAGGTAGGCGTGATGCTGGTCCCCAAGAAGCTGGAGCTCGGCCTCCGCCAGGATCTGCTGGCGCTCTCTTCGATCAACAACCGCGGCCGCAGCCGTCGGAGCGAAGCGGTGCTGGCCTACTACTTCGCCGGCAGCCATCTAAAGACGCAGCTGCGCTATGCCTTCACCGACGCCGAGGCGGGCAGCACCATCGCGCCCGCCGGCACGAGCCACGGGCTCACGCTGCAGACACAGATTTTCTTTTAGAGCGGGGGGACGACTTCGCCCCTCCCCCAAACCGATCAAGGGGGCGAGCCCCCCAGGTTCCCCCGCAGGTCGGACCTCTCCGATCTAGTGGATGACCCGGGCCACCTGCAGCAGTTCCGCGGCGAGGTCCTGCCACTCGCTGCGCGAGCGGCTCAGGTGGATCCAGATCTCCAGATTGCGCTCCGGCCCGGGCGCCACCGCGACCGAGATGTTGCCGCCCTTCACCAGCTCCACATCCTGCGCCATCGACAGCACCTTCATCGTCACGCAGTACCTCTGGACCTTGTCCAACCCCGCCGGTGACGCGAGGTAGACCGCCACGGGAGCCGGCTCACCCTGCAGCTCCGCCGCCGGCACCGCCTTGGCCTCCATCCCCTGGCCCTGCAGCGCCGCGACCATCCTCACCGCGGTCCGATGGCCCAGACTGTCGCCATGGACCACCAGGATCCGCCGCGCCTTGACACCCAGGGTTCGGTCGAAGCCGAGGATCTTTTCGATCACCGCCGCCTGAAGGTCTGGAGGAAGGGGGGCGCCCGCCGCTGCCAACGCCGCGCTTCCAACTATGAAGTGGGCCGACAGGACCAGGCCGGCGAGGAGGCGGGGCATGGGAGTCGTTTCTCGAGGGAAGGATTGTAGGCGCGTCTCCCTGCTCCCTCAACATGTGCGCCTCGAAACCGACATTTCTTCGACACCGCTGACTTCTTGGCCGACGATGTGCCCTCCTCATTTCCGACAACCGATACAAGGGTGGGACAACATGGGTCGTTGGCGATTCCCCGCCGTCTTGGCTCTGGGCCTTGCCGCAGTCGGCAGCACCGCCCGCGCGGATGACAGGTCAGACCTCGGTCAAGGAGCGCTTGACCGGCTCGCGCTGCGGAACTTCCAGGACTTCGAGGAGCTGTCACTCAAGGAGCTGCTAGGAAAGTTTGACGGTCTCCGGTTCGCTCTAAATGCCTTCGGCAACGTCGGCGCCCGCTATGCCGACAATGATCCCACTGCAAAGCCCTCCTTCTTCATGGGCAACATGGGTCTGCTCGCCGACGCCGACCTGCAGAACAATGTCCGTGCCCTGGCGGAGCTCGCCTTCGAAGTCGCGCGCAATCAGCCGTCAATCGACGTGGAGCGGCTCCACATGCGGTTCCGGTTCGGCAACTTCTACCTGACCGTCGGCCGCGTCCACACCGACATCGGCTACTGGAACACCGCCTACCACCACGGCAAGTGGCTGCAGGTGAGCATTGACCGGCCCACCGTGCTGGCCTTCGAGGGCGAAGGCGGGCTGGTCCCCATCCACGCGGTCGGCGCCTTCGGCCGGTACGTGCTCCCCACCAACTTCGGGAAGATCAATTTCCTCCTAGGTGTCAGCAACGGCCGAGCCAACCTCTCCACGGTGGTGTCGATGATCGGCGACAACAACCGCGACAAGGCGGTGATGGCAGCGGTCTACATCGACGACTTCCTCACCCCGGGTCTCCGCGTCGGCGCCTCCGGTTGGGAAGGGCTGATCGCGCCGGAGTCGGCGGCAGTCAGGCCGGCATTGCCCGGCATTGCGATGCAGGAATGGGTGGGCAATGCGCACCTGGTGCTCCGCAAGGAGCATGCGGTGCTGATCTCCGAGGTCTTCTGGATCCGCCACAGCGCTGCGGGACGCGACTGGACCGTGGTTTCGCCCTATGCGGTGATCGGCTACCGCTTCGGCCGCGTCCTGCCCTACGTGATGCTCGACTCGCAGATGCTGACGGGCGGTCTTAGCCCCTACTTCACGCCCACGCCTGGAGCCCTGCGCCCGGGCGCGGGCGACCTGTTCCGCGGCGCTCTGGGTGTGCGCTTCGAGTTCTCGGAGTGGGCGGCCCTGAAGGCCGAGTACCGCCAGACCCACTTCCGCGGCGACGGGATCAAGCCCGTACACTCCGGCGTGATCGATGCGTCGTTCGGCATCTAGACTTGGTCTAGCTCAGGGCCGCCCGAGACGCTGCATCAATTGGGCGCGGGCGGTAGCCAGCGCGTACTGCTTTGAAACCAGTTGGGCCGCCGCGTTGGTGAGCGCCACCTGCGCGTCGCCCAGCTCGATCACGCTCCCCGCGCCCGCGTTGTAGCGCCCTTCCGCCAACCGGAGTCGCTCCCGCGCGTTGGTGGCCGCCTCGGTCGCAGCGTCGATCGACGCCAGAGCTGCGCGAACCGCCAGCCTTGACTGCTCCAGCTCCAGGCGGATCTGCTGGCGCAAGATGTCGCTTCCGGCCTGCGCCGACCGCTTCTGCGCTTCCGCCGCTCGAACATTGGAGAGCGTGAGCAGACCGTCGAACAGGCTCCAGCTCAGCCCCAGCTGTCCGTAGGCGGTGAAGTTCAGGTCCGGCACCCGTACGCCGGCCTCGGAGAAGCCGACCGAGGCGGTCAACGAGGGCAAGAAGCTTCCCTTGGCCGCCCGCTCCACGCGCCGGGCCGACTCGATCTGATAGCGGCGATTCGCGTAGTCGGACCGTTGCGCCAACGCCTCGGAGAGCAGTCCCTCCAGCTCCCTGCCTTCGCCGGTCAGCTCCGACCCCTCCAGAAGTGGCGCATCGGTCACCTCGTAGCCCAGAGGCCCCTCTACCCCCATCGCCTGGTTCAGCTGCGCCTTCGCCGTGAGGTAGTCGTTCTCACCCTGGATCAACTGCAGCTTGGCGTTGGCCTGGGTGGTCTTCTGCTGCGCGAGATCGATCTCCGGCCGAGTGCCCACCGTGACGAAGCCCGAGACCTGCCGGGTGTGCAGGTTCTCGTTGGCCAGGGTCTCCTGCGCCACCTTGACCAGCGACCGCTGCGCGCTGGCGTTGAAGTAGGCCAGCCGCACGTTCAGCCGCACCGAGAGCCGCGTCGCCTTTTCGTTCTCCAGCTGTGCCGAGGCGGTAGCCTGTGAGGAGCGCCAGCGGTTCCAGCTCTCCCCAAAGTCGTAGAGCAGCTGACTGGCCACCGCGTTGACCCGGAAGAAGTTGTAGGCGCCGGAGCGGTTGTTGGTGGTCGCGCCCGGCACGCCCAAGCGGGCGGCGCTGTTGCCAACGCCCC
>JBGTHI010000556.1:0-2395 GCA_041746295.1 Myxococcaceae bacterium | reverse complement strand
GCATGCAGTTGATCTACCGGGAGCTGAGGCCCACCCTCAAGGCCTACTCAGCGCGCAGCCCGCGGCGGATCCACCGCGTCTACGTCTGCGGGGGCACGGCGAGGCTCAAGGGACTGTGCGAGCGCTGGAGCCGGGATCTGGGGATCACCGCCGAGCCACTCAGGCTTCCCCCGGAGGCTCAGGCGCTAATTCCGGAGGAACAGGAGACAGCGCTGGCACAGGCCTACGCCTTGGCCCTTCGCGGCAACGCCACCGGCCCACGGGCGCCGCGGTTCAACCTCCGCCGGGGCGAGTTTGCCTTCAAGGGCGACTTCGACTACCTGCGAGAGAAGGCGGCTCCCCTCGTGGCGATGGCAGGCGCGCTGATCCTGATGCTAGTCGCCTCGGGCATGGTGCGGAACGCCATGTTGTCGCACCGCGAGAAGCAGGTGGACCAGCTCCTCTGCGAAACCACTCAACGTATTCTCGGCGTTTGCGAGAAGAACTATGACCGCGCCCTGAATCTCCTCAAGGGCAAGGAGAGCCCGGCCGCGGCCGTGCCAAAGATCTCTGCCGTCGGGCTGCTCAGCGAGGTGACCGCGCGCATACCGGAAGGGGTCGCCGTGACGTTCGACCAGATCGCGGTCGATCCCGAGCGGGTGACCTTGCGTGGGGAGATCGACAGCCCCAAGAGCCTGGATCAGGTGGCGGGTGCGCTGCGCGGCCATCGCTGCTTCCGCGAGGTCAAAGAGGGAAAGATGGAGAAGACCCGCGGCGGACAGAAGCTCAGCTTCCGCCTGGACGTCGAGGTCAACTGCTCGGTGACGCCAGCCGGCACATCGGGAACGTAGCAGCGAGCGCTTTGGAGGTCTGACGTGCAGAAACTGTGGGAGTTGCGAGAGCGGCTGCGGGCGGTCTGGCAAGAAACGGCCACCCGTTTTGCTCGACTCACTCCGCGAGAGCGGCGCCTGGTGGTCGGGGTTGGGGGCGCGGTAGGCGTCTTCGTCCTCTTCCTGATCTTCATCTCCTTCACCACCGGTGCGGCCAGCACCCGGCGGCGAACGCAGGAGAAGCTCAGGAAGCTGGGCGAGGTGCAGGCTCTGGCACAGAGCTACCGTGAGGCGGAGGCCGCTCGAGAGGCGGTGGAGCAGCAGCTTTCGCAGAGCGATGTCCGCCTCCTGACCTACGTTCAGGAGAAGGGAGAGGCGTCGGGTCTTCCGGTTCCCACGATGAACCCCAAGCCGGCGGTGGAGCTGGCCGATGGCGCGATCGTGGAAAACGCCGTCGAGGTCACCCTCACGGATATCACCCTGAGAGATCTGACCACCTTTCTGTCCAATATCGAAGCGGGGCCGGGGGTAGTGAAGGTAAAGTTCCTCCGAGTCGAACCCCGCCCTGCCAACGGCAACCTGACCGCCTGGGCCACCATCGCCACCTACCGGATGAAGCAATGACCAGCGCGCTTCAGCTGCGGGCACCCGCGTGGAACGCGCGCTGGAAGCGGACCACCTTTTATTCGCTGTTCGGGCTCTTCTGCCTGGTCCTCTCGCTCTTCATCACCTTCCCCTTCGAGGCGATTCAGCAGCGGATCGAAACCGAGGCGGTGAGGGCCGGTCTCTCGATCAAGATAGGCTCGCTGGGCCCCGCCTTCGGTTTGATGCCGGGGGTGACCGCTTCCCGGGTTCAGCTGTTCGCTCCCGGCGGCGAGGCGTTGTTGATTCCTCAGGTGATGATCAGACTGATGCTCTTTCCGCCGGGCGCCCACTTTCAGGCCAAGGCCTTTGGAGGATCGATCGAAGGCTCGGTCGGCCAGGGCTCCAAGGCCAAGATCGATGTCGAGTTCGAGGGGCTGGATCCCTCGCAGGGAAATCTCCAGGCCTTCTCCGGTGTCGATCTCTCCGGGAAACTCACGGGCAGGGTGGCAATGACCCTGCCGGTGGCGGACTTGAGCCAGGCGGACGGCGAGGTCACCTTGGACGCCGCCGGGCTCTTGGTGAACGGCGGGACGGTCAAGGTTCCTGTCGGAGGAACGCCAATGCCGGTAGATCTGCCCAGGATCGATCTGGGAAACCTCCAGGCTCGAATCACTTTCGTCAGGGGGCTCGGGACCGTGGAGAGCTTCAAGACCAGCGGCGGCGACCTAGATCTCAGCGCCACGGGCACACTCAAGCTGGCGCGCAAGGTCGACTACAGCGAACCCAACGTGGATCTGAAGCTGAAGGCCAACCCCGAGATGGTCAAGAAGCTCGGGCTTCTAGGGAGCGGGCTGAGCCTGCTGCCCCCGGACGGGTCCGACCCGTCCACCAGGTCCGCCCACCTAGGCGGATACCTGGGCAAGCCCCGATTTACGCCCGGCGGCCGCAACTAAAATTCGGCCTCTCTGGAGCCCAGGCTAAAGATGGGCTCGAGGGAAACC
>JBGTHI010000555.1:0-1844 GCA_041746295.1 Myxococcaceae bacterium | reverse complement strand
GTGGTGCTCGACATGATGCTTCCCGACCGGACCGGTCTGGACATCCTCCCGGAGATGAAGTCCGCTCTGGGCGACGTGCCGATCGTGATCGTCACCGCCCACCACGACATGGCCACCACGATCCTGGCGATGAAGGCAGGGGCCTTCGACTATATCCACAAGCCCTTCTCCGACCCGGCTGCCCTGGACCTGGTGGTCTCACGGGCCTTGAGCGTTCGCCTGTTGTCCCGCAGGGCGGCAGCCGCCACGCCGGAGGGTTCGGCCTCGGCGGTGCGGCTGGGCGACATCGTCGGGACCTCCGCGCACATGCAGACGCTGGTGAAGGAGATCGGCAAGGTGGCCGCCTCACGCGCCACGGTGCTGATCACCGGCGAGTCGGGCACCGGCAAGGAGCTGATCGCCCGGGTGATCCATAACTACTCCCACGATGAGCCGCGGCCCTTCGTGGGGATCAACTGCTCGGCGATCGTCGACACCTTGCTGGAGTCGGAGCTGTTCGGCCACGAGAAGGGGGCCTTCACCGGCGCCTCGGCGGTAAAAATCGGCAAGTTCGAGCTGGCGGAGGACGGGACCGTCTTCCTCGATGAGATCGGGGACATGTCCCTGATGCTGCAAGCCAAGCTGCTGCGCGTCCTGCAAGAGCGGGAGTTCGAGCGGGTCGGGGGGGTCAAACGGATCCGGCTGAACGCGCGGGTGATCGCGGCCACCCACCGGGAGCTCGCGACGGAGGCGGCGGAAGGGCGTTTTCGGGAGGACCTCTATCAGCGGCTCAAGGTGATCACTCTAGAGATTCCGCCCCTGCGCGAGCGCCGCCAGGACATTCCGGCGCTGGTCCAAAATCTGTTGGAGCGGATCAACGAGAAGGTCCACAAACGGGTGACCCGGGTTCCGGCGGAGGTGATCGACCACCTCACCCAACTGCCCTGGCGCGGAAATGTCCGGGAGTTGGAGAACGTGCTTATCCGAGCGGTCGTGCTCTCGTCGGGTGACGTCCTGCTGGCGGACAATCTTCCGCCGCTGGACAATGCCAACCCCGCGGAGCTCACGTCCGGGGAAGGAGGGACGATTCCCTCCCTGGAGGAGGCAGAGCGTCGCTTGATCTTTCGTGCGCTGAAGGCGACCGATGGCCACAAGGGGAAAGCCTGCGAGCTCCTCGGCATCAGCCGTCCGACCCTGGAGCGGAAGCTGCGCAAGTACAGCGCGGGGGAAGGGAAAGAGCCGAGTTGAAGGCCGCTGGCTGGCCGCTCGGGAGTACTCTGTCCCCTGATCGACACTCTCCTATTATTTTTAACGAAACGTTCAATTCGTTCAAAATGTTTAAACAGAACGTTTCCACTACCCAACGAATCGGGGGTTTGCCGCGATAGTTGATCTTAAGTCAACGGATTCATTGACGTGCAGAGTAGACTAAGAATAAACATCGGTGGCACGCCCTTTGAATAAGCCCGTCCTGTTCAGTTCATACTCTAACGATACTTCATAGGAGCCCCCATGCAGGGATTTACCCGTCCTCTCGGCCCCATCGGTTCCAATGCCGTCGCGCCCCTCCAGACGAGTTCCGGAATGCTGGTCACCGCGAATCGGGTGGTCACCGGACCGGAGACCCTCGATTTCCGCGGCTACTTCAAGGTCGAGAACCTCTCCCACAACGCGGTGGTCTACCGCCCGGGCGACCTGAGTGATCGCGTCTACCTTCTCAAGGCGGGCCGTATCCGCCTGATGCGCGTAGGAAAGGGTAGCTCGCGCTCCGTGGTCTCCATCCTCAAGCCGGGCGACCTGTTCGGCGAGCTGTTCCGTCCGGAAGGCTCCGCGATGGAGGAGATGGCGGTGGCGGCGGGGGAGGC
>JBGTHI010000554.1:0-2565 GCA_041746295.1 Myxococcaceae bacterium | reverse complement strand
GGTCGCCTGCCGCCGCTGCGCGCCCACCTTGCCAATCGGCACTACCCAATGCGGCGCGTGCCAGGCTGCCTTTTCGCCCAAGGGCGGCCTGTCCGCACCGGAGCGGGTCCGCAAACAGATCGAGATTGCTCACCGGCAGAGCCGGACGGAGCGGCTGATCACCACGGCGGGGATCCTCTTTCCGGGATTTGGTCATCTGGTTTCGGGGCGCCCCGTCCGCGGTGTCCTCTGGACCTTTCCCGCACTGTTCGTGGCTGCGCTGCTGCTCTTGCGCGACGGCGTGCTGCGCACCGGCTGGGAGCCGTTTCCGCGGGGCGCGCTGGTCGCAGTCGCCGCCGCGGTCTGGCTGACGATCTACGGCTTGTCCCTGCGCGACCTGTTCAAGAGGCGGGCCTAGCCGATGGGTCTCCAGGGAACCATCCGGGACCTGGGTCTCGCCGATGTCTTCCAGCTGCTGGTACAGGGGCAGAAGAGCGGCGTACTCTCCGTGGCGTATCGGCACGAGCAGGTGAAGGTCTACTTCAAGGATGGCACCGTCGCTCGCGCCGAGACCTCCGCGCGTAAGAAGAACGAGCTGATCGGAATGATGTTGGTTCGTGCCGAGCTGATCACCGAAACACAGCTTCAACACGCACTGGAGGACCAACGGCGCACACTGCAGAAACTGGGCGAGACGCTGGTCCGGTCGGGCGCCTTGAGCGCCGCGCTGTTCCGGCAGATGCTGGTGCTGCAGACCACCGAGCTGATCTTCCGCCTCTTCTCCTGGAAACGGGGCAAGTACGACTTCCGGGAGAGCGTCCGCCATGGAGAGGTCGAGCTCGATCCCGAGTACGGCCCCTCCCTGCGCACCGAGCTGGTCCTCATGGAGGGGCTCGCGCAGCTGGAGGAGTGGCCGCGCATCCGCCGGCGCATCCCGCGATACGGCATGACCTTCGAGCGCGTGGGCGCGCTGCCTGCGGAGGGGGGCGATGGGCAGGTGGGGCCCGCTGAGCGGATGGTCCATTCACTGCTTGAGCCGGGTCGCGACGTCCGCCGCCTGATCGAGCTGTCGCGGCTTGGGGAGTTCGAGTGTTGCAAGGCACTATCGAATCTCCTTGAGCTGAAGCTCCTGCGCTCCGCCCGCTCCAGCGGGTCAGCGGGCTGGGTAGGGCGAGAAGGCCGTCACGGCGAGGAGCTGAGCGCGGTCCTGGGCCGTTGGCTCCTCTGGGTGGGGCTTCTCACGGGGCTGGCTTTCGGCGTGAGCCAGCTGGAGTTCGGCGAGCTGACCGGGATGGGCAGCGCGCCCTCCGCCTATAGCGATCCCGCCCTGCAGCGGCTGATCTCCCGGGCGCAACTGAGCCGAATCGAGGCCCGGGTCGATCTCTACCGCTTGGAGGCGGGAAGCCTTCCGCCCCGCCTTGACGCGCTGGTCGAGAAGGGGCTCCTAGCCGAGGAAGACCTCAAGTATCCTTGGAAAGAGGCCTACTACTACCGGCCTGACGCGGGAGTGGACGGCCGCTTCATCCTGCTTCCGCCGTTGCGGTAGGGCTGCAAACTCTCATTGGCAAACCCGCCCTCAGGGGCGTTAACCTCGTGGTGCGGGCTGGCCGCGCGCGACGCCAAGCCAAAGCGCCGCAGGGGAAAAGCGACGATTGAGATCATCCACGGTTACCAAGGAGGCGGTCGTTGCCTCGTCATCGAAGTTCGATCTGGAGAGCAACGAGCTCGCTCGCGAGGTGGGCGGCGAGCAGAGCGAGAACCTCCGGGTCATCGAGCGGCGCCTGGGCGTCAGAGTGGGCCAGCGCGGGACCGAATTTCACCTTGCCGGAACCCCTGACGCGGTGGCGCTCGCCGGCCGGCTACTTCGCGAAATGGCCGGCTGGGTGCAGAGCGGCCGTGCCGTTGGCCGTGAGGATGTCGAACAGGCGGTTCGGGTTCTCACCCATCAGGAGGGCGGCGTCCGCGGGCTGAAGGAGACCTTCTCCGGGCCGGTGCTCTCTCACGGTGGGAAGCAGGTGGTCCCCAAGAGTCTGGCGCAGCGGCGCTACACCGACGCGATCCGGCAGCACGATATTGTCTTTGGGTTAGGTCCCGCCGGCACCGGCAAGACCTATCTGGCGATGGCGATGGCGGTGGCCTTCCTGCAAGAGCGCAAGGTGAAGCGGATCATCCTGGCGCGGCCTGCGGTGGAGGCCGGTGAGAAGCTGGGCTTCCTGCCAGGAGACCTGGCCGAGAAGGTCAATCCCTACCTGCGACCCCTGTACGACGCGCTCCACGACATGATGGAGCAGGAGCGAGCCGAGCAGTTGATAACGCAGGGGACGATCGAGGTTGCGCCGCTCGCCTTCATGAGAGGCCGAACGCTCAACCACGCCTTCGTGATTCTGGACGAAGCTCAAAACACCACCGTCGAGCAGATGAAGATGTTTCTCACCCGCTTGGGTTTCCACAGCAAGGCGGTGATCGCCGGCGACGTGACGCAGGTGGATCTCCCCAGCGGGAAGATGTCCGGCCTCCTCCATACATCCCGCATCCTGGAGGGCATCGAGGGGATCTCCTTCTCCGCGTTCAGCGATGTGGATGTGG
>JBGTHI010000553.1:0-10301 GCA_041746295.1 Myxococcaceae bacterium | reverse complement strand
GCCTGCGCCACTGGGCTGGAGGTGGATGTACCCACCTACCGCTTCGTGCGCCGCTACGTGGAGCACCGGGCACCCCCCGCGCTCAACCTCAAGCAGGTGGATGAGCTCATCCGCCCGCTGACGCACTACCGAGATTTAATCCACCGCATGACTGAAGGAGAAACCGCATGAACGTCGTAGAGCTGAAGGACAGTCTTGCCACTCTCAAGCTGGGAGGGATGGCCCACGCAGTCGAAGCACGCATCCTCCAGGCTCAAAGCGAGTCGCTGGCACCCTTAGACTTCCTCTCCATCCTCGTGAATGACCAGCTCACCTGGCGCTCGGACCGTTTCGTCCAGCGCCGCGTGAAGCAAGCCGAGTTTCGTGACTCTCAGAAGGCGCTCGACAACTTCGACATGGACTTCAACAAGAAGATGAACCGGAAGCTGATCTACGAGCTGGCCACCGGCCAGTTTGTCGACCGCCACGAAGACGCTCTCTTCCTTGGACCCCCAGGCACGGGGAAGAGCCACCTCGCTCAGGCTCTCGGCCGCGCCGTCATCCAGACCCAGGGCCACCGCATCCTCTACCGCGAAGCCCACCACCTCCTCGAAGAGATGGCCGACGCCACCGTCTCTGGAGACCGCAAGAGGCTCCTCGCACGACTGGCCACTGTCCCTCTGCTCATCATCGATGATCTTGGCATGCGCAAGCTCCCTGCCACCGCCGCTGAAGATCTCCTCGAACTCGTCATGCGTCGCTACGAGCGAGCCAGCACTCTCATCACCTCCAACCGCCCCGTCGAGGATTGGGGCAAGCTCCTCGGAGACACCGCCGCCGTCGCCGCCATGCTCGATCGTCTCCTCCACCACGCCCACGTCCTCAAATCCGGCCCACGCAGCTGGCGCACCAAGGCCACCGACTTGAATCCGAACGACTCAAACGAGTAATCCTCAACCCGTCTCGGCCTTCTCCTCATTGGCCGGTTTTGAAGTGACCGCCTATGGCCGCTTTTCATGTGACCACTGAGGCGCTCATACCGCTTGTTGGGGATCGCGAGGACGCGCTGGCAGTGGAGCAGGTGCGCGGGCTCGTTCATGGCGACGTAGCGGAAGAACGAGTGCAGCGCCGCCAGCCTCACGTTCCGCGAGCGCACGCTGTTGCCGCGATCGCGCTCGAGGTGATCGAGGAACTTGCTGATGAGCAGGGCGTCGAGCTCTTCGAGCGTGAGCGCGCTGGGCTGTTTGCCCAGGCGCTTCGTCGCGAAACCCAGCAGCAGCCGGAAGCAGTCACGGTAGCTGGCGACGGTATGCGAGCTGGCGCGTCGCTGGGCGAGCAGCCTCTCAGTGAAGAAGGAGTGCAGCAATGAGGGAAGCGTGGCGGCGCTCATCGGCCACCTCCCGCGCGCTGGCGCGTGAGTCGCTCGGTGGCGAGCTGGAGCAGCTCGGGAACCGCCTCGATGTACCAGCAGCGCCCTCGTCCTCACGGCCCGCACGAGCGGGACGTGCTGCTTCGCTCGGCTGAACTTCGTGATGATAGCCTCGTCGAGCTCGACGGGCTGCACGCCGCGACGCTCAAGCCACCTGCCGAAGAGTCGAAACAGGTGGCACTGCGCACGCACGGAGGTCCGTGGGTATCCGCGCTCCTTGGCCAGCGAGGTGCACGAGTCGAGGTATGCGCCGAAGTATCCGGCGCGATGACGGCGCAGGATCTCTGCCCGCGTGAAGTAGTCGTCCAACATGGCTTCTCCTTTGGCGGCGCAAGTGCCGCCGGGAGAAGTCACCCTGATTATGCCGCGTCCAGAAAGACCTCGGCTCCGCAGACTCCTCGACAGGACGCCAGCGTCGTGCCCCTCATCGGCATTATTCGGAGGGCGGCATAATGGCGCAGGTCGTGGAAGCGGACCTTGCGGAGCTTTGGGGAAGGCCAGAGGGTGTAATTGCAGTGGGCGCACTTGCGAACGTCGGGCGTGGGCGAGTCCACCTTGCGCATGCAGGTCTTGCGGCGGCAGCGGAGAATCCAGCCGTCCACCAGGCCAGCATGGCCCATCGCACGGCGGAGGATGTCGGGAAGGTTGATGTTCTCGGACTGCATCGAGCCGTCTACGCGCGGGAAAACCAGCTCCGAAGGGCTGCGGCGGATCGCTTCTCGTAGGTAAGGACTGAGCTCCGGGTGGATCGGAAGGATCGCCTCGCTGTCGCCCTTGGTGGTGTCCGCGCTCCAGCTCCGAGCGATGGTGATCGTCCCCTCCTTCAGGTCGATGTCACGCTTGCGGAGCGCCACCAGCTCGCCCCGCCGCATGCCGGTGTAGAGCGCGCAGGCGAACAGCGCCCGCCACTTCTCCGGGACGTGCGGGAGAACCTGGGTCACCTCGTCGGGCTTCAGGTACGAGGGAAGCCGCTTGGGCACCTTCCGCTTCGGCACGGCCGCCACGGGGTTGGCGAGCTTCCAGATGCTCCGCTGGATCGCCTTGTTGAAGACGGTATGGACGAAGGCACGAAGGGTATTGACCGTCTTCGGCTGCAACAGCTTGCCGTCCTTCTTCCGGGCATTGGCCAGAACCTCATCGATACGCGCGCTCGTGACCTCGGGAAGGGTCAGCGGTCCCAGGGTGGGCTGAAGATGCCGCTTCGCCGAGAACCGCGAGCCCTTGGATCGCAGAAGCTCGCCAAAATTCTTCCAGTACCAGTCGAGCAGCTCGTTGAACGAAATGCGCGAAGGCCCTTCCGTGGGTTCAATGCCCGCGCGCTGATATTCCGCTTTGAGCGCGAGCTTCTGCGCCATGGCCTCAAGGCGGGTTTTGCAGTCAGTGCGCCTCTGCCGATAGCGCCCTGCCCCATCCATCCACTTGATCACCCAACTGCCATCCCGCTTGAAAACCCACGCCATGCCCGACCTACCCCTTGAGTTGCTGAATCTGCGCGGCCGAGTACCCGGTCAGATCGGCCACATCTTGTGCGCTGAGACCGAACCTCGTCAGTGCCGGCACCGCCCGCGTCGCCAATCGACGCGCTTCTGCCCGCGCCCCCGCTTCCTCTTCACGGGCCTTCGCGAGCGACGCGAGCGCCCTCATGCCCGTGGAAGGGAGCCGAACATCGGCGACAAACCGGGCCTTCTTGGCCGCGGCATCGCCGACGGCGAGCGCCAAAGCCTTGCGAATCCTCCGGCGTCCTTGGTCGAGCGATCGCGCCTGCGTCAGCACGCCTCGGACACCTTGGAGCCGCACCAACCACCAGCCGTCTTCGTCACGCCGATACTGCACAGTGAGTCGCTTCATGTACCCTCCTCCGGAGGTGGCCAGGTCATCTCTCGGGCGCGACTGTCCGCGATGGCCTCGAAAAGGCCGTTCATCTTTGGGAGGGCCGGCGACTCGCTCGCGCACCTGGAGCACACGAAGATCCTCACGCCTTGAAGGGTGACCTTGGCGCCTCCCTCCTCGAGAGGGAAGTCGCCACGCCGCTCACTCATCCGTCCACCGCACGGGCATTTCATCGCCGATTCCTTCAGCAGGACCATCTACCTCCGCGCTCCCTTATCTACGAAGCGTCTGACGTCGTCCGGTCGGAACCGGACAGCCGCGCCGATTCGCTGGACAGGCAGCTCGCCCCGCTCCACGGCCTTGTAGACCCAAGAGACGGACATATTCAGGTAACGCGCCACGTCCTCCACCTTCCAAAGCGGAGCGGCACCTATTTTCTCGAACGCTCTCGCGACGCTATCGGTCAAACCCATGGCAAGCACCTCAGCGCTTCGAAGCCTTTGTGGCGTTCCCGATCTCTCCAAGCTTCGGAGCCGATCCCTTCACGATGGCGTCATATCGGAGCATCAGTACTCGCATCAGGTACTCGCGGCGGCCCTGAAGCGAGTCAAAGCGAATCCCCTTGCTCTTGGCATCGGCTTCGAGGGCCTCAAGCACGGGAGGAGGCAGGCCCAGAACGGACATGGCATCCGAGACCAACAGCCGCATGACCTCGTTCGCGTTGCCGATCTGCTTGGCCTCTTTCGCCACCCACGCCACCTGCCGACCATCCATCCTGACCGACGTTCCCATCAGCCCGCCCGGCGTTGAAGCTGTACGCCCCATATTTTCGATCCTTTTTTTACATCTTTTTTGAATATCAATTGAACTACATACACATCTCTATTGCTCCAATCAACCCCCTCCTTCCATCCACTCCACAAGCCTTGCCACCCCACCTCCAAATGCTCCTCACTCTGCACTGCCTCCCGAACCCCCTATCCGTCGTTGGGAGAGGGGGTTCGGGAGGCGCTTCGGTGTTGAGGGCGGAGCGCCAATCGGTGGGGTGGCAAGGCGCCAAGTTCCCGGTACCAAGGCCCATTTCTTCAACAACCCTACGTCGAGCGTTACGCCGAGACCTACGTCCAGACCTGCGCAGCTCGGCGCGGCTTTCGACGTAGGGTTGGGCGTAAGGTTCGACGTAGCTTTGGGCACCGGTGCTGAGGGAGATTGGCCCTCATGGATGAAGACCTCTCACTCGTTCGCGGCAGCGGGAACGTCTTTCGCGATCTCGGGCGGCCCGGCGCCGACCAAGAGCAGGCGAAGGCACTCCTGGCCTCAGAGATCATCCGAATGCTCGATCGGCACGGGCCCGACATTCGGCTATCGGCTGAACTGACGCGGATCCGAAACGCCGACCTGCGGCACTTCACCGTGGAGTCCTTGGAGGAGATCGCAGCTCGCCTCCGCGAGCGGGTTGAATAAGCAGCCTCTCCCTCTTCGAAGGCTGTTCAGCTAAAGTAGCCCCATGTTGATGGACCACGCAGCTTCCGGAGGGAGGTTCGTTCTGGACGGGCATTAGGTGCCAAGGAGGCACCATGCCATGTCAAGAACGTACCGTTGCCGTCGCCTGCCCGTCCTTCCAGGGACGCCTCGCAAACTCGTAGATTCCAGCCTCCACGTCAGGCAGGGGTGGATCGACCGAGACAAACTCTGCGCGGGTCGGGGAGATACGACCTACGCCGTTGGATGCCTGAATTCTCACCCCTTGGTCAGTCCGGAAGCTGCCTTCCCAAAGCGCCACTTCCGCATCGAAGGGAACCGCCGCGTGCGCCACAAGGCGCGAATGAAAATCCGCGACTGGGCGATCGAGGGTGACGACTGGGAGGACCGCCTCCCCGGGAAGCTCGACGGCTGGGATTACTTTGACCTCTGCTGAGCGCAGCCTACCGGCGCTCTAACGTCGCCCTCCAGAGATAGCCGCAGCTCCAGGGCTTCAAGGCACGGCACGCGTTCTGCGCCCTCACCTAGCGCTCCCTTGGATGCCGCATCGCAACGCATCCTGTCATAGAGTGCCATGAAGCACTCTTGCATGATTCGCGAATCGCGAATAGCGTATATCTGTGTTAAAGCCGCAAGATATACCGCTACTCTGTAGGCTCGCCGATGCCCCTCAGGCTCAGCGTACCTTCGCCCACTTGGCCACGGCTTTGGGCATGAGCGCCTCCGAAGTTCACGCGGGCATCAAACGAACGATCGCCAGCGGGCTCGTGGACAGTTCCTCAAGGGCGCTGCGGAGGGCGGCGGCAATGGAGTTTTTCATCCACGGGCTTCGGTACGTCTTCCCGCCGGTATGGTTGGGCGTAACCAGGGGAATCCCCACCTCCTACGGAGCCCCTCCCCTCAGTAAGGAATTCGCCGCTGGCGATTTGCCTCCAGTGTGGCCGCATCCCGAGGGAACGCTCCGGGGCGAAGGATTGGTTCCGCTATACAGGTCAGTCCCTGAAGCAGCACTCCGCGATGCGCACCTATACGAGTGGCTCGCGATCATTGATGCCCTTCGGTCGGGACGAGCCCGAGAGCGAGCACTCGCCACCAAGGAACTCCAACGCCGCCTCGCTCAATGAACATCCCGTACCAAATTCTGACCGTTGCTCGAAGCCTTGGTGAGCTGAACGATCGCGTCGTGTTCGTAGGTGGCATGATGAGGTCACTGCTCATCACAGATCCAGCCTTCAACAATGCTCGGGTCACCGAGGATGTCGACCTCATCGTCGATGTCCTATCGGCCGCCGACTATCGGGCGCTTGAAGCCGAACTCCGAACCCGAGGTTTTCGGGAGCACATCGAACAGGGCGCTCCCCTTTGTCGTTGGAACATAGCGGGTACTCGGGTCGACATCATGCCGGTAGACCCCATCGTTCTGGGCTTTAGCAACGTCTGGTATGCTACCGCGCACGCCTCCGCCCTCACGATTCGCGAGGGCGAAGTGACTCTCCGGATCCTCGACGCCCCGCACTTCTGTGCGACGAAACTCGAGGCCTTTGCCAGCAGAGGGGAAGGAGACGTCCATCATCATGATCTTGAGGACTTCATAGCGGTCGTCGATGGGCGTGCCACATTGGTCCACGAGCTCAGTCAGGCACCCAAGAATCTCCGGGACTTCATCTCGGACGAGACAGGCTCGCTGCTTGCACTTGATGCCTTCCGAGAAGCTCTACCCGGCCACCTTCCTCCGGATGATGCGAGCCAAGCCCGCGTTTCCTTAATCCTCTCCCGTCTCCAGTCGATCGCCAGACTGAAGTCTCCACCTAAAGCCTCTATCGGCCTCCATTCAAGGAGCCAAACACCGCGAGCATGGATCCCCTTGGCGACACCCGTCGCGGGCAGCGGCGAGTACAGATTCACGCGCTCGACCAATCTCTCGCGCGCCTGGTACGACAACGCCAGCAGGACGCTAACGATCGAGTTTCAAAGCGGCTCTCGTTACGAATACTTCAGTGTTCCGCCAGAAATCTATCGAGGTCTGACTCTCGCCGCATCGGCAGGGCAGTACCTCAACCAGTGGATCAAGGACCGATTCAACTATCGGAAGATCCGCTAACCGCCCCCTTGCACTGGACAATCGATCCTGACCTCTGGGAAGAACATCTCCCCGGGAAGCTCGACGGCTGGGACTACTGGGAAGTTTGGTGAGTCTTCCGGGCTATGCCGCTCGGGGCTCGATCTCCCATTCTTTTGCCCACCCGCAGCTTGAGTCGGGTGGGCTGGGGCTCTTCGCTGGCCCACTCCTCGAGTGAATAACTGGAGATTCGATCACTATCGAGGACCAAGACTCGCAGCAACCGCTCCATCTGCAGCCGATTGCTTGAGGCATTTCCTCTTCGACGCATGCATCTTGGCGCGCCATCTCATTCTCACGCCGATGCCGCCGAATATACAGCCTTGCAGATCGTGACATTCTTAAAAGACACGGCAAGGAACGTGTTGGAGTACTTCTTTTTTACCGTAGCAACCATTTTGTTTCGCACTTTGTTGCAGACAGAAGAAATGTCCGGACTCAACTTCTGAGCCGCAAACTCGACTATGGGCTGAGCAATAATCGCATCTGAGTAGTGCGAAAACACGGCCGCCGACAAAATTCTATTCCCATGAACAAGGACGCCCCATCCTGGGCCACTCTTCTTCGCCATGGCCTTCTTTTCATCCTCAATCCATTGATCGATACTGCGCTGAATAACTACCGAATTAAATGCTTTTGCTCCGCTCAGCGAGGCGTTAAAAATGGCTTTGTACGGCGACTTTGTCAGATCCGCAAAGAACCTGCCAATACCAGTCTTGAGCTGAACCGCGATTCCCGGATCTCCAGAAGAACACGCCAAGGCGGTTGTAACTTCGATAAGGTCACACGAACTAGGCAATGAACCAACCTCGTCGGTTCGAACAAACTGGTACTCAATCTGCTCAATCGCCATCTCCTGCCGAAGCCTGCGCTGCTCGGGATCCTGAGCAGCAAAGTCTCGAGGCTCAATTCGATTCTGGAGGTTGTTTGTACGAGTGACCTGCCCGCCAAACTCCTTAGGCGCGCTTTTCAAGAGTATGACCCGAATGGGAACTCGCACCTGCCCCAGGCTTTCATCCTCATCCTGACCAATACGACCGAGCGAACTAACCGTCTGCGCGCCGTTGGCGATCGAGGCGCCCTTAAACTCAAAAACGCCCGCCGCCCTCGAAGCTGATCCAACCGGCGCCTTTGAAGACTCTTCGGCAATCAGAGTGATGCCATTATTGAAATACCAAAATTTGCCCGGATCTCGGATGGCTGTGTCTTTGATTTCATTATTGACCTCGGTCGCACCAAGAGAGTGCCGAATATTTGCTGCCAACACTCGCTTTCCGTGCCTCTTCCACCATTCCTTTAACTGCAAGCCATCGATAACCCCAAAATAAGCAGGGACTGGTTTTGCAATGTAGGACCATTCAAGAATGGTCGCTTCGAGATTGACTCGGCTATTCGATGACTCACTAAGACCGCTGTAGACCTGGGTGAGTCCCATGACCTCAGCAGTGGCAAAGGGATCAGGATCGTCATTGTTCAGCCGGTCAAGAACCTTATTAAGACGCGACTGGCTGTGTCGCGCAAGGGAGCTAGCACCCGTAGAAACCAGAACCAGATGAACTCTCGTTCCAGGATTGCCTAACGGCGTCATGAGGGCCGAAAACTTTTGTTGCAACCGAGCATGGAAGTCTGATGAGTCCTGCTCAACAGCATCGGTGATACCTTTCACGAATGTTCCGACGTCTTTTGCTTCCGGCTCACCCGACCCCTTTTGAATCCATTTGGATTGAACGAAGAGAACCCGTGACTCTGATGAGTCAAAGAATGCCGCATCGATTCCATTGTCATCAGAGCCGTCCCATACTGCCTCCGCCGCCTCCTGCTCAGTACAACCAGCCTGAGAATAAACTGCGAATGCAGCTAGGCAACGCGTCAAAATCTTCACGTCGCGCTCCTGGTCTGATTTCGAGGTATCCGACAGGTCGAGATGGGCTTCAAACATCTGTCGAATCTTGGCCTTAATCTGGTTCACTTTGAGTACAGTCACGCCCCCCCCCTGAGTTGAGTGGGACCGTATCTAAGTCGAGTCAACCTGGACATTCCAGGAAGTTCGTCGCACGAACAACCTCCGCGGAACGCTCGCAAGATCTTCCCTGCGTCACCACTCCCACGAAGCATCTGGCGCTGGCCATATTCTTCATTGCAGGCGGTGCGAATTCCGAATCGCACCCTAAACTTCGGAGGGTCCAGCACGTTGCTTACATCGAGCCGTTCCCGTTTTCCTGTCATCGAAGCTCGTCGTCTCGCAGCTACTTCGGCTCTCCGCCCCCCTCACCGATCACGATCTCCCTCGTCTACCTGTCGCCGAGAAATGATCGAGCCCGCCGACAATTGGGCCGCCTTGGGGTGATGCCTCCGTCTCGATCGTCTTTGCTTGGCGAAGTAAGCCGTTAGGACGGCCTCTTCGATCCGGACTGAGTTGCTCATCCTGAAGTGCTCCAGCTCCCCGCGCTCGCACATTGCGTAGACCGTCGCCCGGCAGAGGCGCAGCCGGTCGGCCACCTCCCGCACCGTCAACACCACCCCAATCGGTCGTTTGGTGCGCACCAAATTCCGCACCACCGGCGCACCAAAATCGTTCGATAAGGGTGCCATCCGGAGCGAAGCCATCCGGTCCCGCCTCAGCCCTACCCTCAATCTTTTCCAGAGGATACGACCCCAGACGGCCCTGTGCGAAGCCCTGCCAGCTCCCGAGACCGCCCCTCATAACCGATTGGTCCCAGGTTCGAATCCTGGAGGGCCCAATTGTTGTAACTGTCCTCGATGATGCAGGTTTTCCGGACCGGCTGGATCGCGGTTTCGGGTCATTTTCGGAATTCCGCACAGCTGATACCGATCGCAAAATCGGCTGTATTCGTACCCCTCCGCTTCCTGCGGAAACAGCAACCGGCTCAGCGCCTCGTCGTCCAGCTCCGGCGGTATAGGCCACCTCAGCTTCGCCACCGAAATCCGACCGACGTAGTCTGACACCGTCGATGGCGACAGCCCGCAGCTTCGAGCAATCGCACGCCCCGACAGCTTCATCTCCAACTTCATCCGAATCACTTCTCGCAGCTTCCGCATGGGTACCCTCTCGGCCGTCACTTCCCCTCCTTTTCGGGAGGCGGATAGCCGGCCTTCTACCCAGCGCCGTCAACGCTCCAGGGCGCTCACGAAGGCTGACATCTGCTCAGCCGTTCAGCGATCGCCTTGCTCCCGAATCACTGATCGCCTTCGTTCGGAATCACTGATCGGCATCCCTCGGAATCGGTGATCGGCTTGCCCCGGAATTCGCACTGGAAGGTAGAGCTTGAGCTCCCGCCTTCCCAGGCACGGATCGCGGAAGTGGATCCTACAGCACCACAACTACATCACTTGGGTGTACACGAGGTCGTGTCCGGAGTGGTTTGCGTCGCTCCCGGCACCGGCGTGACAGCCGACGCAGACCGTCTTCGGGGTCCCCGATGTGCCGAGCCCGTTGGCGAC
>JBGTHI010000552.1:0-6954 GCA_041746295.1 Myxococcaceae bacterium | reverse complement strand
GCGCCTGCGCCTGGGCTTGCGCCCGCTGTTCACGGGTAAAAGAGGTGGCGCCATGGACCGGCGGCGGAGGCGGGGGCGGCGCTTCTTCACCGTCCAGACCGACCACCCGATCCATGTCCACGTCGTCCAGCTCCAGCTCCTCTAGTCCCTGGGCTCCGGTGAAGTCGCAGCGCAGGAGCTTCAGCTTCTCGAACGTGGCGCCGGCCAGGTTGGCGTTTCGGAAGTCGCAATCTTGAAGGCGGCCCCCGTGAAAGTAGGCATTGGAGAGATTGGTCTCCCGGAAGTTCATCTTGGAGAGATCGCACTTCTCCCACTCGCTGCCGATCAGGGCGAGGCCGGAGAGGTCGGCGTTGGCGGAGAAGAGCTGGGAGAAGGTGGCGCCGGTGTGCTCGGACGGCACCTTGCCGGCTTTGCGCAAGCGGTTCCATTCGGCGGAGCCGCCCTTCAGGAGGGACTCGATGGTTGGGGCCTTAGGCATGGAACGAAAACTATCGGTGTGCTTAGGTCTCCGCGCCAGTCAAATGATCGAGTTTCGTATCGACGAGGACCATGCCGGGCTCCGTCTAGATAAGTTTTTGAAGTCACAGCTGGGTCAGGTCCCGGTTTCGCACCTGTTCAAGATGATCCGCACCAAGAAGGTGCGGGTGAACGGTAGACGAGCCCAGCCGGAGCAGGAGCTCGCGCTGGGCGACGTGGTCGCCATTCGGGGCGATGAGGCGCAGCTGCGCGGAACACCCTGGGGGACGGCCCAGGCTTCCACGGCGCCCAAGCCCCCCGCGCCACCCGTAGACCCCTCCCGCCTGGAGGTGCTCTTCGAGGATGAGTGGCTGATGGCGGTGAACAAGCCGTCTGGCCTGGCGGTGCATGCCGGCAGCGGGATCACCGGAGGAACGCTGGTGGACTACGTCCGCGCCTACCTGGGACCCAAGGCAACCCGGAACGGCTTCTCCGCCAGCCCGGCGCACAGGCTGGATCGCGAGACCTCCGGCGTGATCCTGGTCGCCAAACGGCGTCCTGCGATGGTCCACTTCACCGACGTCTTTACCCGTGGCCTCTCCCGCAAGCGCTACCTTACCCTGGTGAAGGGAAAGCTGCCCCAGCCTCGGGGGCGGATCGATCTGCCGCTGGCGGAGCATCAGCAGACCGCTGCCTCCAAGGCCACTCGAGGGGTCAAGTACCAGGAGGCGGTCACCCGCTACAATCTGCTCAAGCAGGGTGGCACGGCCGCCTATTTGGAGTGCGCCATCGAGACCGGGAGAACCCACCAGATCCGCCGCCATCTGGCCGCGCTGGGCCATCCCGTGGCGGGCGACAAGAAGTACGGTGACTTCGGCTTCAACCGGGAGCTCCGCGCTGGGTGGGAGCTAAAGCGACTCTTCCTTCACGCGCAGAGAATCGAATTCCCTCATCCGGAAAACGGTAGGAAGATGGTCGCGGAAGCCCCCCTCCCCAACGATCTGGAAATAGTCCTCCGGCGCGCCGGCTTGCGATGAAGCCCTTGAAACCTTCGAAACCCTCCAACGTCCGCAAGCCCCGATCCCAGGCGCCCAAGCTGATCCTGACCGGCATCCGCGCGCCGTGGCCCCGGCCGAAGGCGTTGGCGATGGGCGCCGCCTACGCGGGGTTGGTGGCGGTGACCGCGGTTTTGGCCGGGGTGCTGGTCCTCTACTACAACTTCTCTGAAGGGCTGCCGGACATTCCCAACGTGGAGCGGTACTGGCCGGCGACGCTCACCGAGGTCTACACCGACGACGCGGTGCTGGCTGGCGAGTTCTACGAGCAGCGCAGGAAGGTGGTTCCCTACGACCGCATTCCCAAGCGACTGGTTCAGGCCTTCATCGCCTCGGAAGACTCCTCGTTCTTCGATCATTTTGGCGTGGATGTGACCGGCACTGCTCGCGCCGCGCTGAAGACCTTCCTGCGCAAGACCACCGGCAGCGGCTCGGTGCAGGGCGGATCCACGCTGACCCAGCAGACTGCCAAGGCGGTGCTGATCGGCTACGAGGGCTATAAGAAGGCGACCCGGAAGAGCCTCTCCCGGAAGATCCGCGAGGCGATCCTGGCCGGGCGGCTCGAGAAGGAGCTGACCAAGGAGCAGATCCTCTACCTGTACCTGAACAACGTCTACCTGGGCCATCACTCCTACGGCGTCCAGTCGGCGGCGGAGAACTACTACCGCAAGGATGTGAAGGACCTGACACTGGCGGAGATGGCGCTGATCGCCGGCTTGCCGCAGGCGCCTTCCACCTACTCGCCATTCCGCAATCCGGCCGCGGCCAAGGCGCGGCGAGGCTACGTGCTGCGGCGGATGCTCGACGAGGGGATGATCTCCAGAGAGGAGTACGATGAGGCGAGCAACGCCGAGGTGAAGGTCTTCCCGGTGGAGGATGTGTTTCACGAATTCGCCCCGTACTTCACCGAGGAGATCCGAAGGAACGTGGTGGATCGGTACGGCAACAACCGGCTGCTCAACCAGGGGTTGAAGATCTTTAGCACCATGGACTCGGAGAAGCAGCGGTCGGCGCAGGAGGCGCTGCTCGACGGGCTGCTCACGGTGGACAAGCGCCAGGGCTTCCGCGGACCGGTGCAGCAGCTGGCCAAGCCGGCCGAGCGCAAGGCCTTCATCGAACGCAGCAAGAAGGCCATGGAAGCCGCGAACCAAGGCTCCATAGAGGAGAACCGGCTCTACGTGGGGCTGGTCACCTCGATCGACGACTCCAACACGATAGCCGATGTGCAGGTGGGCGAACACAAGGGCAAGCTCCCGCTCCTGGGGATGCGCTGGGCCCGCAAGGTCAATCCGGAAGGCTACTACCCTGGGGCGATGATCAGCGGAATCAAGCCGACCCTGAAGGCCGGCGACCTGGTGGTGTTGCGGGCGGTGAGCAAGAAGAACCTGACCGACGACCGGGAGCAGCTCGACAAGAAGCTAGAGAACGGCCTGCCGGAGAACGCCCAGCTGTTCCGGTTGGAGCAGGAGCCGGAGCTGCAGGGGGCGCTCGTCTCGATCGATCCTCACCGCCAGTATCTGGTGGCGATGGTCGGCGGCTACGATTTTGACGCCAACGAGTACAACCGGGCCTTCCAGGCCTGCCGTCAGCCCGGCTCCGCCTACAAGCCGCTGGTCTACGGCGCGGCGCTGGAGCAGCTGAATTGGACGGAGGCGACGGTGATCGTGGACAGCCCGATCGTGTTCGACGACGCCCAAAGCCAGCTGCGCTGGAAGCCGCAGAACTTCAGCGAGGAGTTCTCCGGCGACGTGCTGCTGCGCACCGCGCTGGTCAACTCGATGAACATCCCTGCGGTGAAGACCTTCCAGGCGGTGGGCGTGAAGCCAATGGCGGGCTGGGCCAAGTCGCTGGGCTTGAGCACCAAGATGAACGAGGACTTCTCGGCCGCGCTGGGCTCCTCCTGCGTCTATCCCTATGAGCTGGCGCAGGTCTACGCGACCTTCAACCGTCTGGGGAACAAGCGGCCTACCTACTTCATCCGCAAGGTTGAAGACCGGTTTGGCCGGACATTGGAGGACCACACCGCCTACGACGATCCCTGGGCGCCGCTCAAGGATCGCGTGGCGGCCGGCTATGCCCGTCTCTACGAGCCGGGCGAACAGGTGATGTCCCAGGAGAACGCCTTTGTCCTGGACCATCTCCTGCGCGGGGTGGTGCTGGAGGGCACCGGGGGTCCGGCTAATAGATTAGGGAAGCCGGCCGCGGGAAAGACCGGTACCACCAACGATTCGTTCGATACCTGGTTCGCCGGCTTCACCCGCGACCTGGTAACGGTCACCTGGGTTGGCTACGACCTAAACCAGCATCCCCTGGGCCGGTTCGAGACGGGCGGCCGGGCTTCCCTGCCGATCTGGGTCGACTACATGAAGGGGGCGCTCTCCGGTCGGCCCCAGCCCGACTTCTACCCGCCCACCACGCTGGAGCTGGTGAAGGCGCGAATCGACGACAAGACCGGAAAGCTGGCCAACGCCGGGACCAAGAAGTCGTCGGAGATGTGGTTCAGGAAGGGGACGGAGCCCAAGGAGGTGGCGCCGTCCAACGACCACGTCGGTACCGATCAGTTCATGCAGATGCCAAATTAGACTTCGAGCTCATCGCCGCAGGGCGGTCTCGATCACCAAGAGCTGGCGCAGGGTGACCGTGCCCAGCTCAAAGATCTGCCGGGTCGACATTGGCAGCAGTTGCTCGAGATTGGCGATGCCGGTGGCCATCAGAGCGTAGTAGGCCTCTAGGCCCAGCCCCTTTAAAAGGCTGATCGAACCGGTCTTCATGTTGCCGCCTCGAGACCCTCCGTTGTGGACCCTGTCAGGCGGAAACCCCAACTCGCCGTTGAATGCGTCTTCGCTCGGCTCGCCGGGCGCAAGCTCGAGCCCGAGCGCGCTCAGCGTCTCTCGAAGCCCAGCAACCTCGTTCAGACTTACGTACTGGGTCCGGAGAATGTCGACCTCGGACAGGCGGCTCAGCTGTTCGATCGAGATGAACCCAGAATAGCGGGCCTGCTCGTCGCACTTCGCGGCAAATGCTCGGACAAGCTCGGTTTCGATCCGCGGATTCAACTCCAGCAATTGGATGCTTCGGTCCGGGACGTTGGGCCGGCTCAACCCCAGCATGTCGACCAGATTGGAAACGGTCTCGAGGTGGAGGAGCAGACCCTTGAGTTCATCGTACGACCAGCCTTGCACTCTCAAGCCGTGGTCGGGGGAGGCGAGCATGGCTTCGGTCTCATCCAGCAGACCCACGAGCTCCGCCGGAATCTTGTAGCGTTCAGGATGGACCAGGGCAGGTGGGATTGTCCCGGCGGAGCGGAAGTAGCCCCGTTCGAGTTCGGTCACCTGGCCAGGCTCGAGAACGGGAACATGGTAGACCGTTCCGGTCCCCGGAGCGGGGTGGAAAGTGTCGAGACGATCCGAGATCGACGGACGGTCTTCCGGCGCTAGGAGGCTGTCGACGGGAGCCCAGATGCCAGCGCTGCGTCGGGCATAGGTGCGCCCCAGATTTGGTCTTGCGAGAGCACCGCGGGTTCGGGTGTTGACGCTCATTTACGGTGACTCAATTCTTCAGGAGGTATGGTAGGTGGCGTCGGTACCGACCAGTTCATGCAGATGCCCAACTAATTAGGACTGGTCGCGCAGCGCTCGGAGCTCGCTTCGAGGCGTGTGCAAGTGGTGCCGTGGATGGAGATCCGTCTTTGCTGGCCTCGCCTCAGAAGGGCTCGAGGTCCAGTCCGATGCGTTGGAGCGCGGTACGAATTCTGTCGATGTCGAGGTCGCTGAAGCCTGCCCGTCTCCACGCGACCTCCGACACCCCTACGAGTTGCCGGAGAGAGAGAACCGTTCCATCAACATACGCGGGCGTTCCGTGCCCGTCCCGCATGAACCCAATGGCCAAAGCGCTCTCTAGACCCATACCGAGACCGAGCGACTCCATACTCCCATCACGCACATCGGCCTGACCTGTCTGATTGCGGGGTGAGCTCGCGGCGGTTCGTTGTCCCTGCTCGCCACGTCCTGCTGGCTCTGTGGTGGTCCTACGGTGACGCCCCGATACACCTCCTGGCCCCATTGTCATGACAACTCCTTCCGGAGGCTCGATACAAGAACTTGGTGCGGTGAAGCAAAGAGGCGCTGCGAGACGGCTGGGAACGTCTCATGGGTTGCATAAGCCATGAGTGGACTCACAGGGGCGCTATACGCCCTTGGATGTCCATTCATAGCTGAGGTTCAGCGCACCGCGCGGGCGACGACGATCGAGTAGCTTACGCTGGAGCCGGGGAGCTGCGGCAGGCTCCGCAACACCTCCGCGCCCCGGGTCGCCATCGCCACCTGGTTGGGAGTGAGCGCCTCGTCCAGGCTCTCGAAGATCTCCGCCACGTCGTCGATCATCGCCTGAAAGAACGCCGGATCTTCGGCACCGCCGCGCAGGGCGAGAGTTTCGGCTTCTACCCGCGAGAAGCCGGCCTCGCGCATCAGCGCCTCGAGCTTGGCTCCTACGTTCGGGTCGCCGCCGTTCTGCCGCTGGACCCGGTCCAGCATTTCCATGGCCTCGCGGGGCTCCAGCAGCTCCGGCTCAACCTTGAAGGTGGAGTTGTCCACCTCGGAGAACTGTGCCGTCCCGCCGGGCTTGAGCACTCGAAGCACCTCCCTGAGCGCCGCGAGCGGTTGTGGCAGGTGCTCCAGCAGCCACGAGCAGTGGACCCGGTCGAAGAAGGTATCGGGAAAGGGCAGGGCGGTCGCGTCGGCCTGCAGATAGTGCGCGGCCGGATGGTTGGTCCGGGCGTGGTGGAGCTGCGATTCACGTAGGTCCACCCCAATCAGCTCGATTCCGGGGTGACGTGCCAGGAGCTGCCCCGCCATGGCACCGACCCCCGTTGCCAGATCCAGGACCCGCTCTCCCGGAAGGGCCTGGAAGTCTTTCAAGATCCAGGGCGAGACGAAGCGCGCCTGTTTCTCCAGTCGCGCGACCTCCCGTTCGTCGCTTCCTCCGTGGATGTACTCGAAGCTGGGCATGGGCTGCTCATCATAGGGGTGGGCCGGCCGCTTGCTCCAACAGGCTCGTGGTTCGTACAGTGCCCGACCTCGTGCGCACGGAGACCTCAGAGCGAAGCGTTGTGTTTCTGGTGGGGTTGGTCCAGTTCATCAACATTCTGGATTTCATGATGGTGATGCCTCTGGGGCCGGACTTCGCCCCCGACCTAGGTATTCCTCTCTCCCAGCTCGGTACGGTGGGTGGCATCTACGGTGCGGCCGCCTCGGTCGCCGGGCTGCTCGGTGCATTCTTTCTGGAGCGATTCGACCGCCGCAGTGCCCTGGCGGTTGCGATGCTGGGGCTGGTGACCGCTACCGTGGCGGGCGGCTTTGCCCAGGGGCTGCCAGCCCTTCTGCTCGCTCGGGCGTTGGCCGGCCTCTTTGGGGGTCCGGCCACCTCGCTCGCCTACGCCATCGTC
>JBGTHI010000551.1:0-8336 GCA_041746295.1 Myxococcaceae bacterium | reverse complement strand
CTCCTACCCCAAGGCCGAAGGGCTCGCGGCGGCGTTGCGTAACGAGGCGGGTGAAGCTTTAGCCCACTACCTGGCGGCCTGGGACGGCATGAATCGCGATCGCGACGGCGCCAAGGCGGAGGCCTCTCTCTTCAGCGACGCGGCGGCGGGACCGGCCGCGGCTTTCTTGCGGGCGTCGGTCGCGCTGGGCGATCGGACGGTCCCCTCCAAAGTGGCGCAGGGCCGCGCAACACGTGACGTGGAGGCCACGCTGGAGAAGGACAAGGGGCACGTAGAGGCGCTCCTCACCCGCGCCGCTCTGACGATGGAAGATGGCCGCCTGACCGAAGCGGCCGAGTGGGTCAAGCAGGCCCGTGCCGCGCGAAAGCAGGTGGGAGCGCCCGCGCTACTGCTCCAAGCAAGGGTCGAGCTGGCCCTGGGAATCGAAGCGCAGGCTGAGCAGAGCCTCCTCGCCGCGCTCAAGGCGGATCCCGGGCTGTGCGAAGCGCTCTCCCTCCGTTACGACCTGGCCCGGCGCCGCGACGCGGTGGCCCTGGCAGACGGGCTGGTGAACGACCTTCGCGCCTGTCCCGACCCGTGGATCCGCGAGGCGGAGCACCAGCGGGCGCGCGGCAACCTGGAAGGTGCGCGGGTCCTCTGGAGTCGGGTCCGAGAGCGGGATCCCAGCCGGGTGGACGTCGCGCTGCGGATTGCCGAACTCTACGGCGCTC
This sequence comes from Myxococcaceae bacterium, assembly GCA_041746295.1. Classification (GTDB taxonomy): domain Bacteria; phylum Myxococcota; class Myxococcia; order Myxococcales; family Myxococcaceae; genus JBGTHI01. Next base: position 7,626 of record JBGTHI010000551.1, on the reverse strand, counting down.
AGCGCAAATACGGCGACGCAATCGCCCTGCTCGAGTCGATGCGGACGCTGTGGCCGCGCGATGTTTCGGTGCTCAAGCGATTGGGAGAGCTCCACGAAAGCGCCGGGCACCCCCGCGAAGCGTTGTCGGTCCGTGAAGCCGCGTTGTCGGTGGACGGCGGGGATCTCACCCTGAGGCGGAGCGTCTGGCGCGCGAAGACCGGGCGCGAGCTGCTCCATGATCAGGCCATCTCCACCGAAGCCGCCTTCGCGGGCTATCGCCCACAGCCCGGAGGCGAGGAGTCACCCTATGCCCACGTCCTCGACGCCGCCGCCACCCAGGTCTTCCCGGACGGCTCGATGGTGGACAGGGTTCACATCATCCAGAAGGCGCTCGACGGGAGCGGCGTATCGGAGATCGCCGAGGTGGAGGTCCCGCCCGGCGCGCAGGTGCTCACCCTCAGGACGTTGAAGGCGGACGGATCCAGGCTGGAGCCGGAGGCGCTGGGTACGGCCGAAGGAAAGGACTCGGTCAGTCTACCCGCGGTCCAGGTGGGCGATTCGGTCGAGTACGAATACCTCCTGGCCCATCCTGCGCGCGGCCCGGCCCTGCCCGGCTTCACCGCGGCCAGCTTCTACTTCCAGATCGCGCGCTCCCCGAACCACTGGAGCACCTACACGGTGGTCGCCCCCGAGAAGGCCGGCATGGAAGTGGACGCGCACGGGCTGCAGCCGGCGCGCCTGGCGCACAAGGACGGCCAGGCGATCTTCACCCAGGAGGCACGGCAGGTTCCGCCCGTCCTCCCCGAGCCCAACGGACCGCCCACTCCGGGCGAATTCCTCCCGTTTGTGAGCGTAGGCTCGGGCGCACGCGGCATCGAGGGAACGCTCTCCGAGTACGCAGATTCGACGGTCGAAGGGGGACAGCGGACCTTCGAGTTGGAACAGTTCGCGCGCGCGGCGGCCGGCAAGGCCACGGGAGAGGAGGCGGTCCGTGCCGTCTTCGCGGCAGTGACGGAGAAGATCTCGGGCCGAGACGCGGGGTTGGGAATATCCGCCTCGGCGTCGTTGGCGCAGGGGCGCGGCAGCCGGCTCTGGCTGCTCAAGGCCAGCCTGGAGGCGCTGGGCTTTCCGACCCGCTTGGCGGCGGTGCGAACCTTCGCGGCGGACCCCGCCTCCTACCGCTTCCCCAATCCCGCCCTCTATACCTATGTCTGTCTCCGCGTGACGGTGGGCAAGAGCACCGTCTGGCTCGATCCGCTGATTCGCTATGCCCCCTATGGAGAGCTGCCGGAGACGGCGCGCGGCCGTGAGGCCTACTTGCTTCCGGAACCCGCGCCACCCGGTCAACCGGCGCGACCGCTCGAGCGGATCACAACGCCCGCCCAGAGCGAGATCGCCTCCAAGCAGATCCACCTTCGGCTGCAACTGGCCGAGAACGGCACGCTGAGCGGAACCGCGGACGAGACCTATACCGGCTTCGAGGCGGCTCAACTGGGCGAGGCGCTGGAATCGATCTCCCCGGAGCAGCGGAGCCAGGCGCTTCAGAGCGCCCTGGGGCAGTACTTCAACGGCGCCAACCTCTCCGGGCTGGAGGTGGCCTGGGAGAGGAAGGTCGGGGCGCCATTGCGCGTGCACTACGTCTTCTCGGTGGATCGGTTCGCCCGCGCCGAGAACGGGAAGTGGGTGCTCCCACCCGTCACCTTTCCCGCACTTCTGGGGAGGCGGTACGTACAGCTCAGCCGTCGGGAGACGCCGCTGATGATCGACAACACCGAACGGACCCGGACCGTGGCGCAGGTCGCCCTACCGCCTGGCTTCAGGCTTTCGGCGCCGGTCCCCGAGATCAAGAGCGAAGGGGCGTTTGGCCGCTTCATCCGTCGCGAGCGGGGTTCGGAGACCGGCTCCGCCGGCTTCACGCCAGGATTTACGATCGAAGAGGACTACCGCCTCGGGATGGCCCGCGTCCCGCCGGCCCAGTATGAGGCGTTCGGGGACTTTGCCGGCGAAGTGGACCTGGCGCAGTCGCGGGATTTGGTGGCCGAAAAGCCGACGACTCAGGGGGCACGTTGAAACCAGTCTTTGCGGTTCAAGACTCGGTGAACTACGAAGCTCCCATGGTCGAAGAGACGGCGATCGCGGAGTTTTTCGAAGGTGTGGAGGTCAAGCTCCGGGATGCGCTCACCCTGGATCCGGAGGGCCGTGGGCCGAAGCCCAAGGTGTTGGAAGAGGCGTCGGGGCACCTTTCACTCGCCTCTGGCGCGAAGCGGCTGCGGCCGCGGTTGATCCAGTTCCTGGGTCAGCACTTGGGTGTGCGCCTGGGAAGTCTGGTGGAGCTGGCGGTAGCCGCGGAGCTGATCCACACCGCCAGCCTGCTGCACGACGACGTGGTCGACGACGGCCATCTGCGGCGGGGGCGCCCCACGGTGAATGCCCGGTGGGGCAACAACGTGGCGGTGTTGGCGGGCGACTGGATGCTCTCGCAGGCCTTTCAGACCCTGCTCCGCTATCCGCAGGCTCTGATGGTCCACGCGGTTTCCCTGATCGGCGAGATGAGCCGTGGCGCGGTGGTGGAGCTGGAGCTGTGGGGTCGGGCCGAGGTGAGCGTCGATGGATGGCGCGCGGTGGCCGAGGGAAAAACCGGCTCGCTCTTCGGCTTCTGCGCTCAGTCGGTGGGTTTGATCGCGCGGCGTCCCGAAGATTCCCGCGCTTTGGGCGAGTTTGGCCGACGCCTGGGGGTCTCCTTTCAGATGGCGGATGACCTGAAAGACCTACTCGATGAGACGCAGGGCAAGGACCGCTTCTCCGATCTGCACAACAAGGCGCCCTCCTTCGCCCTGATCCATGCCTCGCAGCACGCGCCGGACTTCAGGGAGAAGCTGCTTAAGCTCTGGGCCAGACCGGAGGTGGCTCCGGAGCCCGAGCTCGCCAACCGCCTGGGACTGGAGCTGGCGAAGCATCCGGTTGTTGAGCAGACCGTCGCCGCGTTCGAGCGCGAAGTGGCGGGCGCCTTCGAAGGGCTGCGTCCGTATCTGAGCAAGTCGGAGAGCGCCGACCTGGCCGCGCTGACAGAGGCACTGCTCGGCCGCTTCAGCTGGAGGAAGCGGGCGTGAAGGGCCACATGCTGGCGGCCTTGGACTCACCCGCACGAGGGAAGCTGCTCCCGTGGGAGTGGCTGGCGGCTGACGCGGTGGGAAACGCGATCGAGTTCTGGGGCTTCAAGGCGAACCAGGGACGCGTCTGGGCGGTGCTCTACCTGCGCAACCGCCCGCTCACCGCCGCCGCGGTGCAGCGCGAGCTGGGGATTTCCAAGGGCGCCACATCGATGGTGCTGCGCGAGCTGGAGGGCTGGGGCGTGGTCAATCGGGTCCGCCTGCCACGGGTAGACGCCTGGCACTTCGAGGCGGAGACCGATCTGCTGCGCATGGTGCGCCGGGTGATCACCGAGCGCGAGGCGCCCTTCATCGCCCGCGTCGAGTCGGATCTGGCGGAGGCGGAACGGCTTGCGCGGACCGCGAAGAGCCCCGCCGGAACGGCGGCGGTGGAGCGGATCTCCCAGCTTCGCAGGATGGCGGGGCTGACAAGGAAGGCGCTGGAGGTCTTCCTGAAGACCTCACGTCTGGACGTGGGGGCGATCGCCGGCGTCCTGCGCGGCTCCGCAGCGCGCCTCGCTCAGCCGGGGGTGCGGCGTTGAAGGCTGGGTGCTCGGGTTGGCAACCAGTCGGCTTGCATTGCTTCGCCTCCGGGATGACGTGGGTACGCGGCGAGGAGACACGAGCGATAGCGGAATCGATTTCACGCTCGCGCTGCAATTTCGGGGTCCACTTCAGACAACCTGTGGAGCCCCCGATACACCCTCAGGTAGTCGGCCGCCATTCGAGCCGATGAGAAACGCTCTACGGCATGCTGCCGACAACGCCGACGATCGAAGTGGTCCGGATGGGCGGGTCCTTTGAGCAGCTCCACCATGTGGTTCTCGTCCCGCGCAATAAAACCGGTTATCCCCTCGTCGATGACTTCCTTCATCGAGCCCCTCGGGAATGCAACGACCGGGCAGCCGGAAAGCGCCGCCTCGATGACCACCAATCCGAACGGCTCCTCCCAGGTGACGGGCATGAGCAGAGCACGAGCTTGAGACAGTAGATCAGCCTTCGGTCCATGGGGCAAGTCACCGAGGTATTCCACGTGTGGTTGGCCCATTCGCGGCGAGAGCTCCCTTTCAGAGAAGTCAGGGTCGCTGCTTATCTCAAACGGCGGCCCCCCAATGCGGATGCGCAGCCCGGCGCTTCGGGCGATGTCGATGGCCGTGTGTGGACCTTTGGCTCGCGCCAACCGTCCCAGGAACGCGACGGAGTCGGGCCTGGGAGTAGCGAGCCGGTAGTGCTCTGGATGAAGCCCGTGATTGATGATCATTCCCTGCGGGGGGAGGCCATAGAGCTCCTGTTGCCGTCTGCTAATCGCGACGTAAAACACCCCCGGTGCTGTCTCGTACGCGGTGATTGGAGCGGACCGCCCCAAGTACTCCCCAACCACGGAGATTCTATCGAGCTCTACTTCTAGGGGCCGATGCTGCGTGTAGACCACCGGAATTTCGAGTTCTCTCGCGACAACAAGAAACCCGGGGGTGTGAGCGTGTGCCACGTGGAAACCGCCGTCGCCATTGATCTCTTCAACGACGAATTGATGGTGGACGAGCTCTTGTGGACTCGCGGAGGAGGGCGGAGGAGGCGAATCGAACGGTGAACGCACTTCCCATGGATGGCGATAGCCGCCGAGCGAGGTGTTGGCGGCAAAGAGTGTTCCTGTTACCCTGCATACCGACAGCCCATCAATCAGAGTCGCGACTATCGACTCGACTCCGCCGGTGGCTACAGGTGGAACTCTTCCATGCGATGTCGATACCATTGCAACTCGCAGAGAGTCATCAAAGTCATCCACTGCGCCGGAGGAGGAAGGCCGGGCCTCATCTCTCGTCTCTCCTAGACACGAAGGGATTTGAGTTGTGGAGTTCGTGGAGCGGAGTCCCGCTGAGCGCCCTATTTCGGAGTGACGCGAGGTCGAAGTCTTTTGCAGCATGTGAACCCACCCTATTCACACCCAGAGGGAAAACCCTTCACTCACTGGGTGCCGACTCGCAACCCAAGGCAGGAGCCGGTTCGTGTCTCTCGGGGGCTTCTTGGGCATGCTTGCGCCGTAACTCGACCCCCACGGGCGGTCAACAAGGACTATTCTTCAAACTGACCCACGACGTAAATTTGAGCATTCGCGCGGCACGCGCACCTCCGAAATCTCGCTTTGATGCGATTGCCCTCCCTTGGCTATGCACCGCTATGTCGATGTGAGACTATATCTCGGCGTCGACAGTATGGCACTCAGCAGGCCGATCTCGCGTGGAAGAGAATCACGACCGCCGGAGCCTCCGCGCGGGGAAGAAGCTGCCCCACCGCCCCATGAGGAAACTACGAGTCCTGCTTCGGCTAGGGACCGGTGCCTCTGGGGCAAGCGTTTTCACGCCTACACCTGGTCATGCGCGCTCACATCAGGCGGGCACTGATCTCGGAGTGGAGGTCCATTCCCCTGGGAGTGAGCTGAACCCTGCCGCCGGCGATCCGGGCGAGGTCATGGCGGATCATCTCCGAGAGGAGAGGACGGCGCTTATCGGCCGATTCGCCGTACCGGGCGCAGACCGACTCCAAGTCTATTCCCTGCTCCAACCGCAGCCCCATCGCCAGCCGCTCCGCGAAGAGCTCTCGAAGAGAGAGCTCTTCGCGGCTCGCTTCAGGCAGCCGACCCGCTTCGACCCACTCCAGATACTTCTCCGCGCTGCGATGGTTGGCGTAGCGCACGCCCCCTTCCCCCTCCCTCCAATGGCCGGTGGCGCCGGAGCCCAGCGCCAAGTATTCGCCCCCCGTCCAGTAGAGCGCGTTGTGCCTCGAATGGAGGCCGGCTCGAGCGTAGTTGGAGGTCTCGTACCTCGCCAGTCCCGCGTTCGCGTAGATCTCGCGCACCGCCTGCGCCATCGCCACCACCGCGTCGTCGGGCGGCAGCGTCACCTCACCCCGGCGGAGCTGCCGCGCCAAGGGAACCTCTTCGGCAAGCGACTCGCGGTCGAGCGTCAGCGCGTAGGCGGAGAGATGCTCCGGCTCCAGCGAGACGGCGCGGCGCGCATCGCGGACCGCCCCCTCGTGACTTTGGCCTTGCACACCGTAGATGAAGTCCATCGAGAGATTGGCGAAGCCGGCAGATCGCGCGGTGCGGAAGGCGGCCTCCGCCATGGCCCCGTCGTGCGCACGGCCCAGCGCCTTGAGCATGTCCGGCTCAAACGATTGAACACCGATAGAGAGCCGGTTCACCCCGGCCGCCCGGTATCCGGCGAACCGCCCGGCATCGGACGCGCCCGGATTGGCCTCCAGCGTCACCTCCGCGCCGGCCGATAGCGAGAGCTGCGCCGCGACCGAATCGATCACCCGGCCCACCTCGCGGGGGTCCCAGAGAGAAGGTGTTCCGCCTCCGATGAAGATGGACTGCACCTCCCGCTGGCGCAGGGACGGTTGCGCCGCCAGTCGCATCGAGAGCTCCCGGATCACCGCTGCGCTGTACTGGGCTTCCGGAATGCGCCGGGACACCGTGGACGCAAAATCGCAGTAGGGGCACTTGCTCAGGCAGTAGGGGAAGTGAATGTAGAGCCCGAACCGCGCGGCACTTAGGCCGGTCAGCGGGTCGATCGGATCCTGCGGAGCTTGTGGTGTCGTCACTTCGCCTTGAGCATCCCTTCCAGCTTGGCGACCCTCCTCTTGAGCGTGGCCGACGCTTCGATGGCTGCCTCGGCATGTATCAGCTTCTTCTTGAGGGTCGCCACCTCGGCCTCCAGGGCCGCTCGCGGGTCATCCGCCCCTTCGAGCTCTTCCAGCCGTCCCGTGAGCTCGTCGGTGCGGGACCGCTCAGCCTCCAGGACCGCCTGCAGCGCCTCGGCGCGTCCGCGCTCTTCCGAGAGCTCGGCCCGGGCCGCCTGATCGGAGCGGACCGCCTCCTGTGCTCGCGCCATCCATCGGGCATGGTGCTCCTCCATCTTGTTCACCAAGGAGGCCTTCTCCTCGTCCAGCGCCTGCGCGCGCTCTTGCGCCGCTTCCAGGACGCTGTTGGCCCACTCCTGCTCGCTCTCCAGCGCGTTCACCTTCCGGATCGACTCGGTCAACGTTCCTTCCAGCTCGCGGCAGCGCGCGGCAAGCGCTCGGGCTTCTCCCTGGAAGTGCTGAGCGTCCGCGGTGGCGGCATGGGCCTCCTGGAGCTCGCCCTGCAACTGAAATATCCGGGCGGCGATCGCCTCGCTTTCCGCGGCGAAGCTCCGGTACTGCTCTTGAACCGCATCGAGGTCCACCTCCAGCTCGCGCTTCTCGGTGGCCAGTTGCTCGATTCGAGCCTGTGCCACCCGAAGCAGCTCGCGCGATCTCTCCAATTCCTGGTGCAGCGCCTCCCCGCGAATCTGGTAGCTGTGACCCGCCTCCCGTGCGGCGGCGAGCTCCTCCTCCAACTGGACCCCAATTCGCAGGGCCTCCTTGAGGCGCGACTCCAACTCCGGCTGCCGCGCTGCGAGCTTCTCCAGCCGGCGCGACTCCTGTTGGCGTGACTCCAGCACCTCGAGCAGCGC